>NZ_BAAJLT010000012.1:0-197772 GCF_057552975.1 Alteromonas sp. 5NW40-0090 | reverse complement strand
GTTTACATTGTGAAAATGGTTTGAATTAAAAAATGTAATCAATTACATTTTGTGCGTCGCGTTAAGGTTTTTATGCGAAAAGAAATATATAGGTCAATCTCAAAGGCTTACGAGAGCTTATTGTCGCGAGTTATCTAAAAAATCACACAGCAAATGAGTTGGTTGGCTTTGAGTGAACAAAACAATCGGGATAGGATTATGAATTACATAAGAAAAACACGACTAAGTATTCTCATTGCCAGTGCACTTGGCGCTTTAGTTATTGCGACGCCTGCTTCATCTGCCCAGGAGGATTCCATTGAGGCGGATGATGTTGAAGTAATTATTGTTTCATCAACACGCACAGGTACCAGCCTAGCTGACACTTCAGCTGCAGTAACGGCACTCTCTGCTAAGAGTTTGGCAAATGCGGGCGTTACGGACCCAACTAATTTGCAAGACCAAGCAATCGGTATATCTATTGATCGCGCGGGTTCCAATGGTATGCAAATTACCATACGAGGCGTGTCGAGCTCGGATAATACAGAAAAAGGAGACCCGTCGGCTTCGTTTCTGCAGGATGGAGTGTACATCGCTCGGCCTCAAGCCCAAGAAGTATCATTTTTCGATTTAGACCAAGTAGAGGTTCTGCGCGGACCACAAGGTACATTGTACGGAAGGAACGCCACGGCTGGACTCATTAACGTTATTTCTGCAAGACCTGTCGACGATACCTACGGTTCTTTCGACGGTGTATTGGGCGACTACGGAAGACAGCAAGCAACGCTTATGATGAATGTGGCGCTAAATGAGAAAGCGGCTATACGTGGAGCCATTAACGTAGACAGAAGAGACGCTTTTATTAACCCAAGCCCAGCTGAGCAGTTCGATACTGACCCAGATAAAGATAATTTGTCTTTTAGATTAAGTGGCCTATTTGAGATTTCTGACGACGCGTCGCTCTTAGTAGTTGGCGATCATTCAACAATTAAAGGGCTATATAACAATACGGTTTCGTTGACTAACTTCTATGATTTCGAGGGTACCGGTATTCCTGAAAGCGGTAGAGGGCAAGATTTTGTCTATATCGGCGGTGGCAAAAGCTCAGATGAACTGAGAACGCGAATCTGGAGCGATCTCGCACAAGAAAGCGTTGACAATTCAACGTGGGGAATAATGACAGAGTTAAATTGGGATGTTAAAGATAACTTTGAAATTACCTATCTTGGATCTTACCGAGAGTTCAAACGGGAAGAACTTAATCGAACAGGGTTTGGTGGCGTAACCGATACAGGTGACATTGATGCTGGGTTACAGGAGTTCACTGGCGACTACAAACAACTGTCTAACGAGTTGCGGTTTCTTTATACAACCGACTTTATGAACTTACAGGGCGGTATATATAGTTTCAAAGATGAATCTGCGGTTTCATTCTTGATACTTAACAGTTTGCAAGGGTTCGCTGGAGAATTTAGCGTATTTGGGTTTCCCCAAGATCCAACTATTTCTAAATCAAAAGCAGTTTTTGCACAAAGTACGTTTAACATTACTGATGATGTGAGATTTACGGCAGGAGCTCGATACACTAAAGATGATAAATCTCGTCAGGGAAATACTATTTTTCATCAGTTTCGTGATGAGCCTATTAACTATACTCCTGGGCCAGACAACAATATTCCAGATTCTAGAAACGATGCCAGCGTAAACTACAGTGAAACCACTTGGAAACTTGGTGCAGAATACGATATTGAGGACAATATATTACTTTACGGGATGGTATCTACTGGCTATAAAGCAGGTGGATTCAATGACGGTTGTCTTGAGGGAACACCAAACTGTAATTCGCCAGTAACACCTGATTTCCTATTCTACGATCCTGAAACCTTAACGGCTTATGAATTAGGCCTGAAAATGGATTTAGAAAATGGTTTACGCACGTTTATTAGTGTTTTCGAGTACGATTACGAAAACCTGCAATTGAGTACTATTCAAAACGTATGTGGTGATGATTGCCAAGTTACAACCAATGCTGGGGCAGCAAGCATCACTGGGTTGGAAGTAGAAAGCCGCTACTTTATAACACCGAACGATAGATTGAACCTTGCATTCACTTGGCTTGACGCTGAATACACAGACTGGCAGTTAAACAGAACTATCAATCTGAAGGGAGAGTCATTGAACCGCTCTCCAGAGTTTACTGCGATCCTTCAATACCAGCATATATTTGAGTTTGAAACTGGCGCTGATTTGGTACTCGATATTTCAACGCGATACAGTGATGAATACGTGCTGTTCTCAGAACCAGCAATAGCTAATTTTGTGCAACCTTCCTTTCACAAGACCGATATTAGTCTGACGTACAATCCTGAAGACTATGATTGGTATGTTCAAGGTTTTGTAAAAAATATTGAAGATGAAATCACTATATCAAATGCCGATATTACGCGTGACTTCCCTGCGTTTTCCGGTGGTGAGGCATCCCTTCAAGACCCACGGACAGTGGGGGTGCGTTTCGGAATGACTTTTTAAGCAATTAATTTTGAAAAGCTCGCCTTTATAAGGCGAGTTTTTTTAAGTCGTTTTACTAGGCCTTTCATTGTTTTTAAACGCTATGGTGTGTAACTCAATATGATAAAAAACATCAATCGTAAAAAGTCAAAATTAGAAACCAAGAATTTTGTCTGTATTTTTACCTATGCTGCTATTTTATTTGCTACGTTTTCATCGACAGTTCATGCAACACCTACCTTAGGTAACTCGTCTCTTGATGAAGTGGTGCAAGCTATGACATTAGAGGAAAAAGTAAAGTTAGTGCGTGGCACTGGTATGGATATGGGGGATGGTGGGCCCACTGTTGGGCAGACTGAAGATAGAGTGCCCGGTGCGGCCGGCACCACATTCGCAGTTCCCCGTTTAGGTATTCCTTCTGTCGTACTAGCCGACGGCCCAGCAGGGCTGCGCATTGCGCCTCGGCGTGACAATGATGGCGACAATACCTATCACGCTACCGCATTCCCTATTGCTAATTTGTTGAGCTCGACTTGGGATCTTAAATTAGTCGAAAAAGTAGGACGCGCTATCGGACTTGAGTCTAAAGAGTACGGTGTGGACGTGTTGTTAGCGCCGGCGCTGAATATTCATAGATTTGCACTTGGGGGAAGAAACTTCGAGTACTACTCAGAAGACCCTTTACTCAGTGGTAAAATGGCAGCCTCGATGGTAAATGGAATTCAAGCTGAAGGTGTAGGAACTTCACTAAAACACTTTGTGGCGAATAACCATGAATGGAATCGGAACACAATTGACGTTCAGTTAAGCGAAAGGGCGCTAAGAGAAATTTATCTTCGCGGTTTTGAAATAGCGGTTAAAGAAAGTCAGCCTTGGACTTTAATGTCGTCGTACAACAAAGTGAATGGTACCTATACATCCCAGAGCCCTTACTTGCTCACAGAGGTTTTGCGTGATCAATGGAGGTTTAATGGTGTCGTGATGACAGATTGGTTTGGCGGAAAAAGCCCCTCAGCGCAAATGTATGCTGGCAACGACTTGTTAATGCCAGGAATGGCTTATCAAGAAGGCATGATAATAGATGCCATAAAAAAAGGGCAGCTTGATGAGAAGATACTCGATCGCAATGTGAAAAATATATTGAAGCTCGTTTCGTCCACTCTAACGTTTCAGGACTACGACTATAGTAATAAGCCTGATTTAGAAAAGCACGCTACTCTTTCTAGAGCCGCAGCCTCAGAGGGGATGGTGTTACTTAAAAATAAAAGTAGCGCACTACCTTTAGCAAAAAATGACAGTGTGGCGTTATACGGGAATCATTCTTTTGACACCATTATTGGCGGTACGGGAAGTGGTGATGTCAATGAAGCTTATGCAGTAACTGTCGAGGACGGGTTATTAAATGCGGGTGTCGAGGTAGAAACGGGTTTGGGTAACGCTTACAAAGCGCACATAAAAACCGAGGCGGCAAAACGCCCCGTAATAAATAGCCCCATCGCAGAATTTATGCCAACGCCAGCATTGATAGAATTTCCATTAGAATTAGCGAGATTGAAGGCGTCAGCAAAAAAATACGCGGCAGCAATTATTACTATTGGGCGTAGTTCAGGTGAATTTGTTGATCGTGAAACGTCAGACTTTTACTTAACCAAGGAAGAGCACGCCATGCTCGATATGGTGTCTGATGCTTTTCGTAAACACGCTAAACCCGTTATTGTTATTTTGAATGTTGGCGGAGTAATAGAAACAGCCAGTTGGGAGCAAAAAGCAGATGCTATATTACTCGCTTACCAGCCTGGCCAGGAAGCCGGTAACGCTATTGCCGATGTGTTACTTGGACGTACGAATCCTTCAGGCAAGCTACCTGATACTTGGCCTCTTGACTTAAGCGATTATCCAGCTGCCAACGGTTTTCCCGGTATCGTTACCGATACAAAGGCAACACCGGAAGGTCCAACTCATTCGCTGCCAGCGAAAGTAAGCTACGACGATGACATTATGGTTGGTTACCGTTATTTCAACACAAGTAACGCTGAAGTAGCTTACCCTTTTGGGTTTGGCCTATCGTACACCACATTTTCTTACTCAGACATGACCATTAGCAGTAGTGAATTTGCCGGTAATTTAGTGGTTACGATAAAAGTAACGAACAATGGGAAGGTTGCGGGAAAAGAAGTTGCACAACTTTATGTATCGGCACCGCAGCATGCACTTAAAAAACCGGAGAGTGAACTTCGCGGATTTACCAAGACAAAACAGCTGCAGCCGGGTGAAAGTGAAGTTTTACGTTTTGAACTAAGTACGCGAGATTTAACATCGTTTGATGAACAACAGAACGTGTGGTTAGCGTCAGCTGGAGAGTACACTGCGAAAATAGGCTCATCATCGCGAGAGATAAAACAAGAAAAGGTTTTTTCACTTAAACACGATATGTTAATACAGCCCTAATAAGAAAAGGTATAACTAACTCAGTATAACGAGGCGTTAATTTGCGTTGTAAGCTACGACGACTGATTGGTTACCAAAGAGGATTCACAATGAGACCACAATTCGCTAAAAAGCTGGTTCTTAGCTTAATAGTATGTGTTGCGTATGCCTTTAACGGTGTGGCACTAGCGCAGCAGTCTGCTGAATATGCCACCATTCAGGTAGGAGAGGATTTACGCGAATACCGTATATATGTACCGCACTTTTACTCGCCAAAGGTAGCCATACCCTTGGTTTTTAACTTTCATGGCAGTGGAAATTCACCTGAAATGCAAGAGGGATTATCCGGCTTTGAGAAGCTTGCCGATAAAGAAGGTTTTGTTGTCGTAACGCCTCTCGCGCTATTTAAAAATTCTGACGATGAACCTATAACGTGGAACGTTAATAAGAAGCCTGGCCCAAACGATGTTCAATTTATTAGCGCGCTTTTAAATCGTTTGCACGAACAACTGCATATCGATAAAAAACGCATATTTGCAACGGGGTTTTCTGGTGGTGCACGAATGAGTAGCCGGTTAGGCTGCGACCTTTCTGATACTATAGCAGCCATAGGGCCTGTGGCAGGCATAAGATTTCCTTCTGACTGCCAGCCAACTCGAGCCATGCCCGTTATTACTTTCCATGGTAAAAAAGACAGGGTAAATCATTATGTCCATAGCGAAGATTCTCCTCCTTACTGGGCCATGGGTGTTGAAGATGCACTGGCTGGTTGGGTTAAAAACAACGCTTGCCCGACATCAAATGAAACAGTGCTCTCTGATTCTTTAGTTTTGGTGGACTACGAAGCATGTAACAATAATGCAGATGTGGTGTTCTATCGCTCTAGTGAGGCTGGTCACACGTGGCCCGGGAACCCCATACCACAAAAATTAATGCAATTTGGTTTAGGCAAAACCGAAGAAAACCTCAATGCAACAGGGTTAATTTGGCAATTTTTTAAAGCGCACCCATTGCCATAATTCGTTAAGTCGTCTTGTTGATTCGGTAAATTCTCAAGTGACTCCGAAGTCCTATTATGAAGTTTGAATATGGTGCGTCGCCTTGTTACCTAAAGTGAGCCGATAGGTTCGCACCGTAAAAAATCAGCGGGCCAAGATACCCACAGGCGACACAGCTAGAAATTGATACTGAAGAGTTTTAAGTGCTAAGGCGCGCAGGCGCTTAGCACATGAATCCGCTACCTTTGTGCTACAACCATCCCTTTTGTTTTGCAATACGCGCTGCATCCACGCGATTAGTTGCGTCTAGTTTTGAGATAGCTTCCGATAAATAATTACGTACTGTGCCTTCAGAAAGAAATAGCAGCTGTGCGATGGCCCGCGTTTTAAGGCCATCTGAGGCAAGTTTAAGGGCTGACATTTCTTTTTGCGTCAATGGATTTTTATCGTCAAGGGCCATGATAGCAAGTTCAGGTGAAATTACCTTGTCGCCGGCTGATACCTTGTGAATGGCATCAATTAAATAGTCGCTGTCAGATTCTTTTAAAATGAACCCTTTAACCCCTAAACTCAATGCGCGTTTGATATAGCCCGGTTTGGAAAATGTAGTCATTAGTACCACGTTGGTACGAAGACTTTGTTTTGTAACGTGAGCGGCTAAATCTAGCCCTGACACCAGCGGCATTTCAATATCGCTTAAAATAATATGTGGAGCAGGGTTATTGTTCAAATATTCAATCGCTTCCTGTCCATTACTGCATTTACTAATAATGGTGAGATCGTCTTCTAGTGACAGGAGCATGGCAATGGCATCGCGGACCAGCGACTGATCTTCAACAATCAAAATGGTCGTTGTCGCTTTTGAACTCATAGGGGCTCCTTAATCGAAAAGGCTTCTTCCGCATTAAGCTGCACACTGACAGTAAAGTTAGGAGTGAAGGAAAACCTCACACCTGCATCTATTGATGCTGCACGCTCTCTAATTCCCACTAATCCGTTCCCTTCTTTAATCGATGCACTGTTCTCAATAACGCCATGATCTTTATAGGTCATCTTTATGGTTCGCCCTTCAGCTTCAAGACCAAGCGACACAGCGTTTCCGTTTGAATGACGCAATGTGTTTGTAGTCAGCTCTTTGATAATAAGCGCAAGCTGACTTTCTTGTTTTGGGTTTAAACGTGCCTCTGCCATACCACTGATATCGGCAGTCACGTGAACGCCGTTTTCTTCTAGCAGTGCCTTGTCTTTTGCGATTTCATCGCGAAGAGAAAGCTGTTTAATATCTGACACCGCTTGGCGAATATCGCTTAGCAACGCTTGCGAAAGCTGCGCCAGCGCTTTTACCTCTCGATGCGCATCTTCAACCTTGTCTTTACTTAAAAGTTTATCGGCCAGCTGTGCTTTTAATGAAATAGAGCTGAGCGCGTGACCTGCAACATCGTGTAAATCTCTGCCAATTCGTTCACGTTCAGCAATCGCAGACAATACGCGTAATGCTTCAGCCTGCTGGCTTTCTTTTAACCCATGAAGGGTTTCCTTGCGCTCCATAACACCAAAACCGAACAGCACTAAGCTGTTGATTATAGATGCGACTAAAAGAAAATGGGCATTTTCAAACATGGAAATGTGAAGCGTGAAAAGCACTGCCATCATTACGCTTATACTCATTAACCCTGTTTTCAACGAGTTGTAATAACCGATGATAAAAGCAATGAAACCGATAATGGTTGCACCACCAGGGTTTTGAAAGCTGCATGCTACTGAAAGCATAAACATAAGCAGCAGATAAGTGGGCAGTGTGCTGATAGGCTGGTTTATGGCTTTGATGTAAAGAATGACAAAGCTAAGGTATCCGAGGGTTTGGATCGCCCACACTTCCATGGAAAGAGGCCGGGAAATAATGAGGGGAACAAAGAAGAACAGCGAAAAAAACAAGCTTCCATGAGACCAGCGCCTTTTCCGTCCACTTCCCAAAAGCGGTAGATTAGGCGCGATGCTCTCGTTTTTGGCGGCAGGCACTGCGCTGTTGATATCTTTTATGCTTTTATTACTGAGCATTGTGAGTACTTCGTCCCTACTGAAATACAACGGCAGACTTGCTAGTAATAAGCAATGTGCCTGAGATGATTAACATAATACCCAGCACGGCATAAATGTCGAAAGTTTGTTTCCAAAATACCACCGAAGCAGCGGTGATAAGTGCGATACCCATGCCCGACCAAATGGCATAGGCGACGCCTATTCCCATGTTTTTTAAGACCATGGCAAACAACATACCTGATACAGTATAGAAAAATATAGCGCCGTATCCGAACGCCCATTTTTCCCATCCGTTCGACATTTTAAGCAGCATGGTAGCCGTAACTTCAGTGATAATTGCAACCGCTAAAAGTAAGTAAGTCATCGTTTATTCCTTGTTATTAAAGTGAAGTTAGTGAGATTTGATTGTTTGAAATCGACGCTCAAGAGTGATGAGCGACACAATGTAAACTGCGACAATTACCGCCGAAATTGCTTCTACGCGTGCATCTGGAAACAAGTACCAAGCTACAACAATGCCGAAGGTTCTAGCGATAGTGTGAAAATAGCCAACCCAATGCTCTATAGCCCACGATAAAGGCATCCACATTAGACCTGCTAGAATACCAATGCTGAGTGGCACCGTGGTGTGGTCTATAGCCGCAACGGGAAGTGCGATGGCAAATACCATGAGGCTCATGATCATGCCGACGAAAAAAAGCCGGTCGAAGCTGTTTTTAGCAACACTTTTAGCAAAGAATCTTTCACCAGTAAGGTAAGACAACCCTGCGCCTAGATAGAAAATTGCCCCTGCGCCTATATAAAGCATCCAAGTTATGGTGAGTTCAGATACAAAGGGGGCACTAATTCCCAATAAGGCCCAAACAATTGTGCCGGCAAGCGGCATAGCAATGAATCTATTGTTTTTGAAGTCTTCACGCTGTTCTTCCAATGAAAGAGGGAAACTCTCAACATTGGTTCCAGGAGTGTGATGTAGGAGGTGTTCCATTTGCTTTACCTAGTGTTGTAATGTTTATAGGTAAAGTATGCAAAAACGCGCTAGTTTGCGTTAGTCACAAACGTCACCAATAGCATGTGACATTTGTCATCAGTTCTCTAGGTTAGGTTTGTCGGGCTTTTTTCGCTTTGCGCTTGTTTAACACTGAGTCGCCATCTTCTTTCGAAAGCATTAAGCTGTCGTAAATACTCACGAGCGCTATTGCGCCCATAAATAGCATGGATAGCGTGAACGTTTGTAGGTTTGGCGTATCGACGCTTTGGCCCAGAATCAATGCTGCAGCGGCAATCGCTAGCGCAGAGAGTGTAATGCCCAGCCCGCGGTTCATCTGCATTAAAATAGCGCCAAGCGTGTTCGCATCTCGCATTTTATTGGGCGGTACGTCGGCAAAAGCGATAGTATTCAGCAGCGTTAAGTGCATTGAGCGCGTTATACCATTAGCAAACAAAATGGTAGCAATTGTCAGTGAAGACGTGGTTTGGTTTACCAGCGCCAGCGCGACAAAACCAACCGCGATGAGCACACCGTTGGCGACAAGTACGCGTTTAAAGCCGAAGGTATTCATGATCCACGTAGTTGCTGGCTTTATCGCTAAGTTCCCAGCAAAAAGCCAAAGTAACAAAGAGCCGGCTTCTACTGGCGAATAACCGAGTCCAAGCTGCAGCATTAGAGGCACGAGGAACGGTGCACTGCCAAGGGCTATACGCACTACGGAACCGCCGTAAACGCTGAGTCTGAATGTTTTGTGCTGCATAGCGTCAAAGGAGAATAGCGGGTTCTCAGCTTTTTTTACATGCCTTATCGCGAACATCATGAGCACAAGGCCCATAGCTATAATGCCAAGTGATTGAAGAAGTTTGTCGCTGGTACTGGCTAGAAATTCAATGCCTGCCATAAATAACGCAAAGCCGACACCAGTAAGTAAAAAGCCTTTAGTATCAAACTTACCCACATTGCCTTTGGTATTTTTTAATAAGTACAGCGACGCGATGATAGCAATGATACCCAGTGGAATATTCATGTAAAAGATCCACTGCCAACTAAAGTGAGTCGCTATATAGCCACCGAGAACGGGCCCTAAAAGCGGTGCGCTTAACGCCGGCCAAGTTATAATGGCTACGGTTTTTACCAACTTCTCTTTTGGTAAGTCCCGCAAAACCACCAACCTTCCAACGGGAACCATCATAGCCCCGCCTAAACCCTGCAGAACACGAGATAAAGTAAATTCAAATAAGCTGGTACTAAGGCCGCATAGGACTGAGGCTATGGTAAATACGACAATCGCAGCTACGAATATGGTACGGGCACCAAATTTGTCAGCGGCATAACCACTTAACGGAATAAATAGCGTGACAGCTACTAAGTAAGCCGAAACGCCAATAGAAAGGTGAGCTGCCGGCACATTGAAGTCAGCAGCAATTACAGGTAGTGCTGTGGTGATAACCGTGGCGTCTAAGATTTCCATAAAGAGTGCCCCTGCAACTAAAAGGGCAGTGGCAAATTCTTTATTGAACAATTTCAAAGGCTCTCACTACGCGCGCTACACCCGTAATATTACGCGCGATATCTACCGCGGCAGTGGCTTCAAAATTGGTTAATCTCCCCATCAGGAATACTTCTGAATCTTGAACCACCACCTTAACTTGTAAAGCAGGCACGCGCTCATCTGCGACAATTTTTGTGCGTACTTTCGATGCTAACCAGAGGTCATTTGCTTGTGTACCAGCACCTATAGGCTCACCAATGCGTATTTGATTATGGATTTTCTTAATGTAGCTGACTTCCTGAGCACGGCTAACGGCCTCGTTAACAAGTCCTTGATTGGGGGCTTGACCGGTAAGCAGCGCAACACCGTTATAAACATCAGCTTGAAGGTTAGCCTGCGCTTTAAGCGCATCGCTTTTCGACCATTGATACGATATCGCTGCGTCGGCATTCTGATCGTCAAGTTGCGTACCTACCGTGCGTCTGTCGTTAGCGACCTTAGCTGCCATAGCACCGGCTGCGCCAACGGCCACTACGCACCCTTGCAATGTAAGAATTAAGGCTAGTAGTGAAGTCAATAGTCCTAGGTTTTTCACGTGTTTACTCATAGTTAATTTAATTACTCATCGCCGTGATCTGAGGGGAACAAGCTGTCGTCAATACATTCACATAAATTGTGAATGACCAGCAAGTGCACTTCTTGGATGCGCGCTGTTCGATTAGACGGTACGCGAATTTCTACGTCATGTTCGCTCAAGAAGCCGGCCATCTCACCCCCGTCTTTGCCGGTAAGCGCGACTATGGTCATATCGCGGGAAAGTGCCGCTTCCATTGCTGCAATAACATTGCGGGAATTACCGCTAGTAGAAATGGCTAGAAGTATGTCGCCGGGCTGACCTAAAGCTCTCACTTGTTTAGCAAATATTTCGTCGTAGCTGTAATCGTTAGCAATAGACGTAATGGTTGAGGTGTCTGTACTTAACGCTATTGCAGGTAGGCTAGGACGGTCGCGCTCGTAGCGGTTCAACATTTCAGATGAAAAGTGCTGAGCGTCGCCCGCAGAGCCGCCATTGCCGCAACTCAACACTTTATTCCCTCTTATTAATGCTTCAACCATCATATATGCAGCTTTTTCAATGTGCTCTGGTAGTGTTTCCGACGCTGCTATTTTTGTCTGAATACTCTCGGTAAAATTCGCTTTTATTTGTTCAATCATCTGACGTCTCTTTGTCATCAACTATCTACAGGTCGATTTCTGATAGCTGTACTATCGTGGTTAAAAGCACGATTTAACGTTTCGACCAGTACTTGTGAAATATTTGCCCAAGTCCCGCTAACTTACTTTGTAAACACAGCTTGGCATGAAAGGGCCCTAGTCGTTATTTATTGAAGCGAGCGAAAAAACTCAACTAAGTTTCTTGCTTCATCTTCAACCTTGAAATTTTTTACAACGTGTTCGCGACCAGCTTTGCCCATTTCCGCAAGTTTATCCATATCTGAAAGCAGTAAATCCATATGTTCAGTAACAGATTGCTGATCTTGGGTAGGCACGATGTAACCGTCTATGCCGGGTCTTACAATATCTTCCCATGCACCAGCCTGTGTCGCTAGTACAGCCGCACCTGCACTCATGGCCTCAGGAACAGTTAAACCAAATCCTTCGTTATAGCTAAGAGCACTAACTAGCGACAGTGCACTAAATATTTTCGGAATTTGTTCAAACGGCAACTCACCTGTGAAAATAATTCGGTCAGTTAAACCTGCTTCGAGAACCTTCTCTTTAAGCTGATTAACAAACTCTTTGTTGCTAGAAGAGATGGCGCCCACCACTACCGCATTTACATCAGGGTATTTAGGTAGAATTTTTATGCACGCTTCCACAAAAAGATGAACACCTTTTTGCTCTCTAACTCTGCCCAAAATGCCTATACCGTATTTTCCGCCGTAACCTAATGATTGCCATGCTTTCTCTTTGTTTTCGGCTGGCGTGTAGTTGTCTATTTGCACACCGTGAAGATTTATCTTGGCAGGTGGTTTGTTTAAATACTTGGCGGAGCGGTTACTCATCGCAATAACAGCGTCCATTTTATTGCTTAACCATACCGTTGAAGGTGAACGCTCACGCTGAGCGGCTGAACTAAATACAAGCTTTATTTTGGCTCGAAAAACATATTTAAGGATTACGCCTTGAATCATCTCATCAACGCGACGTGCATGAAAAATTCGCCATTTACCATTACTAAGCGGACGTCGACACATTTTGGCAACCTCCCAAAACGTAATCGTCATCGCTGGATCTGAAACGAAGTGCTTGCCCATGATACGTAAATTGATCATGTGCTTTTGAAACGACGTCACTTGCAGCATTGTGGATGTTACACCAGAAAAGTTGGCACTTGAGTTGCCAACTATTAACTCTATTTCTTGATCATCAACACTGCTAGGCGATATCTTTCTATTGGGGTGACTCATTATATGTAGGAACCTAAGAAACTCTTATCAAATAAATGAAAGCTTGTAAAACTAAGATAAAACAAACGTAATGCCTTACTTTTTAAAGACGTTGCCATTTATTCTCGAACGCGTTTACATCCAGCACACTTGTTTAATCCTCTTAAAGTACCGTTAGCTTTCAGCCTACGTTCTTTAACCATTGAAGATTGCTACCGTCTATCGCAATAACATCTATTCGTAAGGGGGTAGATGCTGGATTCATTCCATTATCTAACAAATAAAAACCAAACGCAGCCTGAATTCGTTGTAGTTTTTTGGCAGTAACAAACTCTAAAGCACTGCCAAACTGATTTCGTTTTCGGTATTTTACTTCAACGCACACTATGGTGCTGCCGTCTTGCATTACAATGTCGAGCTCGCCACGCCGCGTGTGGTAGTTTCGACACCGAAGAGTAAGGCCTTGTTCCATAAGATATTTACAAGCCTTGTCTTCTGCTGCATTCCCTTGCAGTGTTGACATAGTTTTACTCCGAAAGCATTTGAACTTTTTCGTTACGAATAATGGCTTGTGGCTGTTTGCGTATTACTTCACCTTGCTGGTTAAGGGACAGCGTACCCGTTAACCCTTCGTGTGAGAGATATTTCAGCGTGTTGAGCATTCCTAGCTGTGGTAGCAATTGGTAAGCGTCAAAACCAAATGCAAACAAACGCTTCTGCATAGTATTTTGATTTTGCCATGCCTGTTCTACTTCTTGTTGAAGAGGTTGCCAACTATGCGAAGGCATTAACCAAGGCATGTCGATAAAATGTACATTCTGAAGGTCACGCCATTGGTTTTTTCCGCTGTCGTAATCCATTGAACGCGATGTAGCATAGACAGGAACTTGTTTTCCATCGTATGGATTTAAACTCGCTTCTATAATTGGGTTAAGTAGCTCTGTGTCTTGCGGAGACGCAAATGCGACAATGGCATCAATATCTCGTCTACTTCGAGGCATGTTATACACCTCATCGTTGGTCATATACTCAATTTGATTAATGCGATCATTGCTTTGGGCTACGTCTAGGGCCTGAGTGATACCTTCGCGAAGCGAATTACTATCGTTAAATGTGACCGAAGTAATGTTGGTACGACGTTTGTTCTCTTGAGCGTTAAGCGACTTCCAGTATTTTTTAAACGTGGAGTCCATTCGCTGATACAAACTGCTTTGAGCGGCGATAACGATGGGCGCGCGATAGCCTTTGCTAAAAATATGTTCTGCCAATTGTTTGGCTTCATCTTCTGGTGCTAAACCGAAATAGTTCATTGAATTCGCTAGGTCTAGCGTATCTAACTCACCTTGTACCTCGGCAGCAGTTAGTCCATTCCCAGAACTTTGCAAGTCGTCATCTAGCAATGACTTAGGCGATGCTACCACTGAATTGTTTGGTGACGTACCGTTTGTAATTGCAGGAGCGGCGAGTTCTTCTGGACGGTTTAAGGCCAGTACGTTAACGCCAACAGGTAAATTAGGAATTAAACTTTCAACGGTATCTTTTAGTAGCGGGCCAACGATGAATTTAGTGTCGCCAATTTCATTAAGCAAATGCTGAGTGTCGACCTCGTTCGTGTCGATAAAACGAAGATGTGGAAGCAAGTGTTCATCTTGGCGTTTTTCTACATCAGTGTAGTAGGCGGACATTATCCCGTTTTTAACCGCTTGTCCTGTACGCGCTAACCGCCCAGAGAGAGGCAGTAATACTGCAATGTCATTCGCACCAGCGTCGGTAAGTTGTGTCGCCTTGAGTACATTGTCAGGTAATGTGTTTTCTAAAACGTGGCCCCGATAAACTTGTTGAAAGTTTTGAAGCTCTCTTGCCAATGATGCGGGAGACGACGCATTCTTTTCAGTTAACTCTCTAAGTGTGATAAACGGGGCGAGGGCTGGGTATGCTCGACCTACTTCATGAAGCCCGTCTTTGGGTATTGTAGTTAACCACTGCCAAACCTGATGTACTTTCTCTTCGTCCGATAGATTGGTTTGCAGAACACTGTTTGCTGCTGCGGCATAGTTACCTTGTTGCGTGAATAGCTGAGTTTGAAGCTCTGCTTTTTGGAATGCGGTTTCACCTGTAGCCTTTACGCCATCCAACATGGCCAATAGTTCTTCTACCGAGGCGTTAGGCATTCCCGCATAGGCCTTCGTAACCAACAGGGAATAATATGACTGATTACCCCCTGAAATACCGTCTTCTTTAACCTCATACAGCACTTGCTGGGCTAGTACGGGTTGTTGGTCTTGAAGGTATAGATCGGCTGCTTGCAGCAAAAGTGCATCGCGCTGTTCTTTATTGCGGGTACGTTCCCATATTTTTTTTGCTTCAAGGAGTTTGTGCTCGGGCGTAACCTTCTCTTCAACCTCTGTAGTTTCAACAGGGGTAGGTTCCACCACCACAGGCTTTGACTGAGTTTTGGGTGTACTTCCACAGCCCGATAACAGTAATACCGAAGTAACAGCTGTTAGCGTAAAAATTTTTCCAGCTTGTCCAATATGACGCACAGTTTCATTCCTTTTACATCGTTATAGGCCAAGTTTATCTTAACCAGTATGAAAATCTACGCTTGCCAGCATAATCTGGACTAATGGCGTGATACACTTATCGCATAACCTTCGAATTCAACGTAAGACTTAACTACTGTTATGACAGACACCGCCACCTTATATATTGTTCCTACGCCTATCGGCAATTTGGATGACATGAGCGCCAGAGCAATACGCGTACTAAATGAAGTAAGCTGGATCGCTGCAGAGGATACTCGTCACAGCGCAAGGCTTTTACAGCACTTTAGTATTGGCACGAAGACGCTTTCTCTTCACGAGCATAATGAAGATAAACGCACAGCAATGCTTTGCGAGCGGCTAAAGGGCGGTGAGTCGGTGGCATTAATTAGTGATGCCGGTACGCCGTTAATCAGCGACCCAGGCTTCGTTTTGGTGCGCAAGTGCCGTGAGCAGGGAATTCCGGTTAGCGCACTACCTGGGCCGTGTGCCGCCATAACGGCATTAAGTGCGTCAGGACTTCCCACCGACAAGTTTATATTTGAAGGCTTTTTACCGGTTAAAACGCAAGCGCGAGAAGGGGTCCTGTCAGCCCTTCTAGATAGAACGTTTACCACGGTTTATTATGAAGCCCCACGAAGAATTCTAGATACGGTTACCGATATAAAGCGCGTTTTAGGCGAACGTCACCTTGTAGTAGCAAAGGAGCTTACTAAAACCTTCGAAACCTATGTGAGTGGTTGCGCGCAAGATGTGATTGATTATCTCATTGCTGATGCTGCACACCAAAAGGGAGAATTCGTGGTTATGATAGGCCCTGCTAAGGTAAGTGACCAAGCGATACCCAATGATGCAATGTCACTGCTAAATACCTTGTGCGAACATATGCCGCTTAAAAAGGCGGCAGCCGTTGTAGCCAGCCATTACGATTTGAAAAAGAATGCACTGTATCAAGCAGGGCTAGATGCAAAAGAGTAAATTGTCTTAATCGAGATTGATCTTAAGCGCTATTTGCGAAATACAAAGCAGTAAATGCTACTTCAACCATTACTGAAGAACAGGTTGAATGCTAAAGGAGGCGCAAATGACAAAGACACTTAAGATCACTATGTCCGATGGTAAATGGCTAGTTGATATATTCTCTCAAGCGAACGACTCTGGCGTTTATGATTTAATTCATCCAAATGATGTGACAGAAGTCTCGTTAAACGAAGGTGAGATGTACGGCTTTCGCTACAGCCTACAGGGTAAACCAGGTACTTCTTTTAAAATTGCATTAGACGATGACGTACTAGCTGAAGGTGAGATCGATAGAACTGAAGTGGCGTCGGGTAGCGGTGTACTCTAGTCTTTAATACTTAAAGTGTGCCCCTCGCTTTGATTAAAGTGAATTGCAGATTAGTGAAAAGAAGAATTTTTTCTTAAAGAAGTATCTTGATGGAAATAGAAAAAGCCGCACATTTTTGCGGCTTTACTTAGTTGGCACATACACTAAATACCTTCTGGAAACAGGCTTTCTTTTGTTACTACTTGTATGCTTTCAATAACTTGACGAACATCGTCGTCGAGTTTTTCATTTCGAAGCGCTAAAGTGCGGTTGCGCTCAAACAGCTCAGTGTGGCTTTCTAACCTTCTTCCCATTTTTCTCCAAGCTTGAACTCTAGCTTCATATGGCCATGCTTCCAGTTCAATGCGATGAGAGTCTAACTGAGTTAAAAGCATGGTAGCTGCTGCCGCCATGGACATTCCGCCTGGCCAGTTAGGGTTTTTATTTTCTGGGTCGAAAGAAACAAACGCAGTCATTAACGGGCCATAGTTTTTCAGCCAGTCGTAGTACTTGTTAAAGGCTTTCTCATCGTATTCATCCACATCAAAGTTATAAGAACGGCGATCAGAAACTGTAACCCTTGAAGGAGTGTTATCCACATAGACAGCAGTTGTTGTCGTTGAGGTAGTTATTGCAGGTGCATCGGTAGCCTCGGGCATGGGGTCATTAGCGCCCCCCACAGTTAATCTTCCGCCTTTTCCTAGCCCACCTTCAACTTCTTGGGCTTTGTAAGAGCGAAGCGCGATTACCATCTGGTTGAAAGAGTCAGCAAAAGCAGTGACCAGCATTTTTCCTTCAGGCGTTTTTGAGAAGCCACCAGCGCCACCTGCTGCTGCGCCAGCAAACATGCCGCCAAATAAGCTAAAGTCGTGATTCGCGGCACTGCCTGTTGAAGCAGAAACTTGAACACCTGAACGGTTATCAATGAGCAGTAAAGAAGTGGCCGCTTCGTTTTTGCTAAAACCTCCGCCAACAATAGAGCCTAATGTTCCAAAAAGGGCACCTGCTATCGCTTTACCACCTTGTGTTTTTTCGGCAAACAGTACAGATGGGCTAAGCGTGTAATCAGCTGCTACCATCTGACCACCCCCAATATTAGAGCCGGAGCGAAGCTGCCCTGACTGCATAAGTTGACGCTCAGTGTTCATTGCATTCATAGCGCGACCACGCTCAACAATTACGAAACAGTTAGACTGTTGAATCATTAATCTGATAACAGGTATGGTACTGCCGAGTTTTGGGTAAGTTCTGCGATACTCTGACCACCAGGGCAAACTTGTATCTTCAAAAACACTGAGTGTACCGAGTGTTTCGTCACAATTCTCTAATTGTGCATTATTATTAGAAGCCGTAGCGCCGCCAGCGCCACCACTTACTGCGCCTGAACTTCCTCCTCCCATAGAGGGGGTAGTTGACATACATGCTGTGGTTAAAAGAAGTGCACCAAGTACAGATACAAGGGGTTTGGCGAATGTGCGAACATGAATTACACAGTCTGAGCCTAGATTATTCCTTCTCACGATCAATTCCTCTGATAAAGATAAGATATAACCGAGACAGGCAATTTTTGATGGTTTGATACAACACCTGAATTCGGTGTCGAACAAAAGACGACGGAGTTAGAGACTCACCTTGAATAGGGCTGGTATGTCGAAATTCCCTTTTGACTACTCAACAAACCCAAAATAGCACTTCAGGGAAAACGGAACAAGCAAATTGATCAATATTTGATCAATTTGCTTGTTGCATGCATTTCAAATGAAGTCCACGTTTTAAGACAAACGACCTTTAAAGTCTTCGTAGCTGAATTCGCGAACCAGTTCAAAGTCGCCGTTAGCGCGCAGAATACCGATAGCGGGGTGTTCTACACCGTTGAAGAACGTGGTTTTTACCATGGTGTAATGCATCATGTCTTCAAACTGTAAACGATCGCCAGCCTTAAGGGGCGCATCAAATGAATAGGTATCAATAACATCACCGGCAAGGCACGAGTTACCGCCTAGCTTCACATCATATGCCTTTTCATTTGGCATGCCTGCGCCCAAAATTGTAGGGCGATAAGGCATTTCCAGTACATCTGGCATATGTGCAGTAGCTGAAATGTCTAAAATAGCGATATCCCCGCCGTTTTCCACCATATCAACTACTTCGCAAATTAAAGGTCCCGTTTGCCATGCAACGGCAGAGCCCGGCTCAAGAATTACGTCTAGGTGTGGGTAACGGGCTTTAAAGTCTTTTAGCGTTTTGATGAGGTGCTCAACATCATACCCTTCACGGGTCATCAGGTGTCCGCCACCTAGGTTTAACCACTTTAATTGACCAAGCCATTTGCCAAAACGCTTTTCAATGGCTTCAAGCGTGCGTGCAGTAGCAAAAGAATCACACTCACAAAGGTTGTGACAATGAAAACCTTCAATACCCGATAAGTCTACGCCTTCTAGCTCACTAGCTCGTATGCCTAAGCGCGAACCTGGTGCAGCCGGGTCGTACAGTGGCGTATCTGCTTCTTGATGCTCAGGGTTTATGCGAAGGCCTAACGACACGTCTGCTAGCACGTCTTTGTGCGCGTGCCACTGGGTCAAACTATTAAAAGACAGGTGATTAACAAGACCCGCCAATTCCTTTGCGTCATTCACTTTGTACGCTGGAGAATAAGCATGAACTTCTTTACCCATCTCTGCAGCAAGCTTTGCTTCCCAAACCGAGCTGGCCGTTGCTCCGTGCAAATACTGTTTTATGATGTCGAAACAAGACCACATAGAGAAGCCTTTAAGCGCCAGGATAATACGTGCGCCAGATTCGTCTTGAACCTGTTTCATCAGCTCAAGATTACGAATTAATTTTGCTTCTTCCAATACATAGCAAGGAGAGGGGATATCAGTGCGTTGCGTTAAATCGGTCAATGGGATAAAGCTCCAAAAAATAAAACTACTTTCAATATTTGTGCAACGCTTAATGTATTACATAACTGGCCTTAGCTCAAAAAAACGCGGGCCAGTGCAGTTGAATAACCAAGGGTAATTTAAGTCGGTTCCAATGCAATTATAGCGTCAACAAAAAAGGGCGCTTGAATTAAGCGCCCCGATATATCGATTATTTGGTGAAAGGGCTGCTTTCACATTCAAGTACGTGCCATGGTAGGCCGTGCTCATTAAGCATTTCCATGAATGGGTCTGGATCGAATTGTTCCATGTTCCAAACACCCGCTTCTTTCCACGTGCCGTTAAGCATAAGCGCCGCGCCAATCATAGCAGGAACACCAGTGGTATAAGATACTGCTTGCGCACCCACTTCTTCGTTACACTTCGCGTGGTCACAGTTGTTGTAGATAAAGATAGTTTTTTCTTTGCCATCTTTAATACCTGTGATGTAAGTACCAATGCACGTCATACCGCTGTAGCCTTCGGCAAGTGAGCCAGGGTTAGGCAGTACTGCTTTTAAGAACTCTAGAGGTACAATCTTCTGGCCTTGGAATTCAACCGGCTCAATGCTAGTCATACCAATACCTTCAAGTACACGCAGGTGGTTTAAGTAAGCATCGCCAAATGTCATCCAGAAGCGTGCGCGCTTAAGGGTAGGGAAGTGCTTAACAATAGACTCAAGCTCTTCGTGGAACATCAGGTAAGACGCACGAACACCAATGTTTTGATAGTCTAAGTCTTCACGTACGCTCAGTGGATCCGTTTCTTTCCACTCGCCATTTTCCCAAAAGCGACCGCGCTGGGTAATTTCACGAATATTGATTTCAGGGTTGAAGTTAGTCGCAAAAGCCTGACCGTGATCGCCGCCATTACAGTCTACGATATCAAGGTAGTGGATTTCGTCGAAGTAATGCTTTGCTGCATACGCTGTGTAAACGTTTGTTACACCAGGGTCGAAGCCACTGCCAAGAAGGGCCATAATGCCCGCGTCTTTAAACTTGTCCTGGTAAGCCCACTGCCACGAATATTCGAATTTCGCTTCGTCTTTTGGCTCGTAATTGGCGGTGTCTAGGTAATCAGTATTAGTTGCAAGACATGCATCCATAATCGGAAGGTCTTGATACGGCAACGCTAGGTTGATTACTAGGTCTGGTTTTACTTCGTTGATAAGTGCTTCAACTTCTTTTGCGTTGTCAGCATCAACAGCGAAAACACCCTTGACGCGATCTGCACCTACCTCTTGTTGTAGCGCTTCACACTTAGATACCGTACGGCTTGCTAAGTAAATTTCGTCGAAATGTTGCGGTAAACGTGCACATTTTTTCACAGTTACCGACGCAACACCGCCAGCACCAATAATTAAAACGCGAGACATAATAACTAATCCCTAATTTTGCTAATGAATTTTGGGCTGAATGCTAGCAGACCAATGGGATTTGGCAAGCAAAGACAGCCTATGACAGTACAAAAAATTTTAATCGTAACAACGAATGTAAAAGGTATTACACACCAGCCAGCAGCCTACCTTTCAAAGGCCTCATTATTTACTATTTATGTTCCATGTCGAGGTACGTCGTTTCATTGATGTTTGAGCCGATACAAAAACAGACACGTTTTTGAAATCACTACGTGTCTGCTATTCTGCTCATTTAAGAGTCTAAAACCGCTAGAATACTAGCGAGTAACCGTGTCTATTGGCGGTGAAATTACAATTTTGCCATCAACCTTATAATAAGGGTAAAGAATCAAACGCTCTTCATGATTTGGTGTAGCAGTGGCAATGGCAATGGCGTCGAGCGTTTTACTGTCTTGCGTATTAACTGCCGCAGCATAAACTAATACGCTATAGCTGTTAGTGTCGGTGGTGGTATCAATAATTCGCCACTGAAGCTGCTCGATAAGCTGCGACTCGCGCTTCTTATCTTGCGCTTCATCGTTGAAAATACAACCTACTCGGCCGTTTTCATAGATGGCGGCAAAGGGGTAAAACACATCGCATACAGGTAAAATAAGCTCACATAAGCTTAGTGACTTCGACACGAGTACGTTTAATGGCGTTGGCAATGTAACTGGACGGTCGATCATAGCGCATCTCCTGTGAGTTAGCGTTGCTAGACACTTGCTAATACCTACGCTTACAACGTCACATTAGTTTAATATTCATTATTGCGAAAGGTGAACATTGTTTTTTCGTACTAAAAGGTTAATAGACTTGGTTGAGCGATTACAGTGTGTTTGTTCTTTCTTTCTGATAAGGCGCGTTGAAGGTTGAATGAAAGCATAGTTGAAACCCTTTCATCCGCGCGCTAAAAGTTGTTTTTGGTATTTCAGTGGTGTTGTCGAGTACCACTTTTTAAAGGCGTGGGTTAATGATGATTGTTCCTGAAAGCCCAATAAATCTGCAGTATCAGCGATGGAGTGATGTTTCAGCAAATCATCTAAGCGGGCTTTGCGTTCGCTATTGAGAATTTGTTGAAAACTGGTGCCACTTTGCTTCAATTTTCGCTGCAAGGTGCGAGGACTGATAAAAAGTGCATGGGCTACGCGTTGCTGATCGCAGCCTTTTAAGGTTGGATTAGCCTTTAAAAGCGCAACGACTTTATGACTTATATCTTCATGTCGATTGGCGTTGAATTGGCTATTGGCAAATTGAGCACGGTCACCGCCTTTGCTCGCCATTAGTTCTTCTTCGGATACTTTCACCAGCGCACTAAACATCGCTTTATTCTCGCTGGTAAATGGAATATGTAAAAGGTGCTGAGGAAAAATAATGGCATTAGTGTTGGCGTTATCAACCACCTCACAATTGAACCACATCGCTAGCATGGCTTTTTCCGAATCGCTCAAAGGAAACGTAAAGGTGACGGCATTCAGTTTACAGGCAGAACCTAATATCTTGTAGACGGTTGCTACCCAGGCTGTGGTGTTGCGCAATACCATCTGCTTGCAATCGGCGCTTTTGGGTACCCACTCAACGCGGGTATTGTCAGGTTCGAAAAACACGCTAGTGGTACCAATGTCAGCGACTAAAGCGTCAAAGCGGGTTAGCGCATTAATGGCTTGAGCCAAGTTTTCGCAACTTTCAACAAGGTAACCCAGTACTCCGTAATCTTTCGCCTGAATATGTTTACCCAACTCAAAACCAAATAGCGAATTGTTGGTTAATGCGACCCCTTGGTTTAACAGCTCAACGTATAAATTCATATCAAAACGTGAAGAGCCAGACAGTGAGTCATGCTTTTGGGTAGTTAACGAAACATTGTCGGCATTAACGCCTAAGCTAACTAAATAGCTCACCGTACTTTGGATATAGGCTGAGGAAACTGATGGCATATGCTTGTCGCAAAATAACAAAAACACTGTCGCATTAACGCAAGATAAAATAGAAATGTCAATTTATGCTAGGAGCCGTCAGAAAAGGAAATATCGTAGATGGTTGATGTTTACTACCAAAAAAAAATTGCTGCAACGCCACAAGAACTGCGCGATACGCTGCTTGATCACCAGAATTTAAGCGATTTTTTCAACGCGTCGTTTAAGGTATTGAAAGCAGAAAGTGATAATGAGATTAGCGGCGGAAAGGGCTGCGTAAGAGAAGTCACTATTCTGGGAGTACGCTTTAAAGAAGAGATTGTTCATGCAGATACCAACGGCATTGAGTATAGAGTGGTTGATGACTTCCCAGTGAAGGCTCACAGGGGCGTTATTGCGTTCACGCAGCAAGAAAATGCAACAAAGGTTTCTTATCGCATTACCTGTCGGGCGCCCTGGTATGTACCAAACTGGTTACTGACGCGCCTGTTGCAAAACGATATAGAGCAATGTCTAGATAAGTTAGGAGCACGCTTTGATCCCCGTTGAACTTATTTTGCTAGGCTTGAGCCCTGTTTTTCTACTTTGTGTCTTTATTGAATTTAAAAGAGCGCGACAGTTTTACAATGTAAAAGACAGTGTGAACAATGCCTTACTTGCACTATTGCATCAGGGCTCTGATGCTTTGGTCTTGCTTCTACTAATGCCTTTTTTTATTTGGTTGCACCAGTTTTCGCTATTTAAAATAGAGCTCAGTGCACTGTCACTTTTTGCAGGTTTTGTCCTACAAGACTTTTTGTATTACTGGTTTCATCGCGCGTCACACAACATACACTGGTTTTGGTTGGCCCATGTGGTACATCACAGTTCAACAAAAATGAATTTTACTACGGCCTTCAGGCAAAGCGTTTTGTATCCGTTTGTGGGCATGTGGCTGTTCTGGGTACCAATGATTCTTGTTGGTTTTTCGCCAAGTCTGGTCTTTGCCATTGTCGCTATCAATCTGGCGTATCAGTTTTTTGTACACACTCAAACGATTGGAAACCTAGGCTGGGTAGAGCGCATCTTCAACACGCCTACGCATCACCGTATTCATCACGCAACGAATAAACCATACATCGATAAGAACTACGGTGGCGTGCTTATTATATGGGATAAGTTATTCGGCACGTTCGCTGAAGAAGACAAAACGATAAGGATAAAGTACGGCATTGTAGGAAAAATGCCTAAGGACAATCCACTTAGCGCCAACTTCAGTCAAATAGGTGTGCTTCGTGAACAGCTTCAGCAGGCAAAAGGGGTTAAAGCAAAGTTGAAGCGGTCGTTTGGCTATCCTGTAGCAGATTGATGAAATGCTCTTGCACCCTGCAAGCCGCCTGTGTGCAGTACAACAATGCGTGACCCGTATTCAAACATACCTTTAGCCAGCATATCTTTAACCGCCCAGAAGGCTTTGCCGGAATAAACAGGCTCGATATCAAACTCGAAAGTATTATTAAAATCGTTGCAGAAGGTTTGAAGCTCATTTGGCGCTTTGGCGTAACCACCGAAGTGATAGTTGTGTTCAATATGCCAATTTGATCGCCCAAGCGAGGCTGGAAGAAATTGTTCGACCAATCCTTCTAAGTAGTCTTCACCCTTCAGCACGCCAACACCGACAGCTTTGCAACCAGTGTGATGGAGAGTCTCTTTCGCATTATTTTTATTACGTTTATTTAATGCACTGACTATTCCCGCCAAAGTGGCTCCACTAGCGACAGGAGCGACAATAAAATCAAAGTCTATGTTAATTTCATCAACCATGTTCTTTATCCCTTGAAGCGCTTGTGCTTGGCTCCCGCCCTCGGGAATGATCATCGCGTCAGGTTGTTGCTGCTTAAGATGAAGTAGATATGCACTATCGTTTCGCTTTTTGTAAGTGACTCGGTCTACATAGTCGATGCGGGTGCCCCAACTTTTCAAGTCCTCAATCATGGGGGTAGGTGCAGCACTGTAGTCACCGCGAATAATGGCGTTAAAAGGAATGCCCAATTTATGACAAACAAAGCCTAGTGCATGCAGGTGGTTAGAGAAACCGCCGCCGAAACTCACTATCGTTTTTGGCAACGGGCTGGTGAGCGCATGACTTAGCTTTCGCCACTTATTACCTGACATCACAGGGTGAATAGCATCATCGCGTTTAACAAATAGGGATACCTTGCCGGCACCTTCCCAATTTGGCTTAAATGGGATTAGCGGTGACGGCAGGGTTAGTGACATTTTAAAAGCATCAAGGGAAAGCACAACGAGAGCCTTGTGTCAGTTGATCAAATGTGTGAAGGCAAGAGTATAACCAGATAGAAATTCAATAAAAGACCCGTAATTTTCGTTACGCGTCATAAGAGCACAATTATGGTTACAAAAACGTATGGTCTTTTTCGCCAGCTGTCAGCCAAGCCTTTATCCATGCCCCTAAAAAGTGTCAGTGGCGTGTGGAGATATTCGATGTACAGCCCTAGCAAGGTTGCGAAGATATTTTCTATCATTCTTTTTGTTTCGTTATCAACAAGCGGGCTAACCATGTCAAAGAATGCGGTTGCGCAAGAGCTAGATGCTAAGCACATCAGCAATTATGTTCCCAATGCAAAGCTCGTTGGGAAAGGAATGTTTTCTTACTACTTCTGGGATGTGTATACCGGTGAGCTTTACGCGCCTGAAGGTGAATACGCTAACCAGCCCCCTTTTGCTCTCAAGTTAACGTACCAGCGAGACCTGGAAGGCAATAAAATCGCCCAGCGTTCTATTGATGAAATGAAAAAACAAGGGGACTTATCGGCTGAAGACTCAGATAAGTGGCTTTCTTTGATGAATAGTATCTTTCCAGACGTCAGCGAGGGTGATGTTATTACTGGTATTGCCACCGAAGATGGCACAAGTGTGTTCTACGTGAATGGTGAAAAGGCTGATGAAATCGAAGATAAAGCATTCACACAGCGTTTTTTTGATATTTGGTTAAGCGATAAAACGTCTGAGCCAAAATTTAGAAAGAAGTTATTGGGAAACGGATAAAGTCGACGCTTTATCAGCAACATGCCAAGTTTAGCTCGTCAATTGATTAAGGTTACTAAAGTGATAAAGAATACTGTGAAGTTGTTTGTAGGTTTGGGCATTGCTGCTTTAACGGTGGCGGGGTTATCTGGATGCTCGGTCTCTGTGGAAGGTGAAGACTACAAGTCTGTATCGCCTGTTTTCGATATCGAGCAATTTTTTGACGGGAACGTTAAAGCTTGGGGCATTGTGCAGAATCGCTCGGGAGAGGTGGTACAACGGTTCGTAGTAGACATTGATGGGTCAATTGATGGCGATACGTTAACTCTTGATGAGTCCTTTAATTACGGTGTGGGCGACGGCCCAACATCCCGTACGTGGACCATTGTAAAGCAGAGTGATAATAGCTATGTGGGTCGCGCGAGTGACATTGAAGGTCCTGCCAAAGGCACAAGCTTTGGTAATGCATTTAATTTTCATTATGAGATGGATTTGCCGGTAGACGACACTACCTATTCAGTGACGTTTGACGACTGGTTTTGGGCATTTGACGACAGCACTATGATGAACCGTTCGTATATCCGCAAATTTGGCATTGTGATGGCAGAAGTGACTATCTTTATGCAGAAGCAAGCAGACTAAAACGTAATTAAGTTTGACTGGTAACGAGCGCTGAGCACATTAATTAACTTTATTTGCTCGAAAACAAATGGAATAGACAATGCCTCAGCGCTTGAATGTAAATACAACGCCTAACCCGTGCCCTTTAATAAGCGGGTCGTGAACAAACCAAATGTGGCCGTCGTGTAACTTCACAATGGCAGACACGAGCGATAAGCCCAACCCATTTCCCTTACTAGTTCTACTGCCGTCTGCCCGATAAAATCGGCGTTCCAGATTCACAATTTCATGTTCACCCACGCCAACTCCCGCATCGTTCACGGCAATTACGATATGACTTGCTGTGGTATAGAGCTGTACGGTGACCACGCTTTTTTCGTTAGAGTACTTTATGGCGTTGTCTAATACGTTAGCTACAGCTTGAAATAGTAGGTTAGGATCGGCAAACATTGTAACTGCATCGAGCTCGCTCGATAGGGTAATATCGCGCTCTTCTGCAAGGGGGTGATATAGGTCAACCACGTCCTCTACAATGGCGCGTACGTCAGTGGAACAAAAGCCTTCTTTCTTATTGGTGGTTTCAAGCCCACTTATGCGTAATAAGCTGTTAAACATGTTAAGCAGATTGTCCGCTTCTTGGGTTGTATCTTCCCTTAGTTGATTGTCTTCGATTTTTTCTAGCGTGTTGCGCAGTCGAGATAATGGAGTGCGAAGGTCATGGGCGATGCTATCGGTTACTGACTTTATATTGTTGACTGAACTCTCGATAGTATCGAGCATTTGATTGAACACAAATGACAAACTGCTCAGGTCATCCCAATTACTATCAATCTCCAAACGCTCTTCAAGACTGCCGGTTTTTATTATTTTGTCGGCGGTCTGCGACATGCGGTTGATTCTATTAACAACATAAACAGCGATGGCAAAGCTAAGAACACTCAATGTGCCAAGTAAAATTACAATAATCCAACTGAAGGTTTTGCCAAACCATTGTGCGCTGTATAAGTCGTCGATGCCACGACCAACATAAAGTACGTGCTCACCAAGCGTGACTTCCCTCATTAACGCCTGACGTAACGTTTTTCTCGTTGTGCTATTCGGGCGGGTGATCACTATTTCTGCGGTGTCAAAGCTAGCGCCTTTGTGGCGCTCAAGAACAAGGGGAATCGTAGACAAATTGCCAGCCACTACCTGTTCGTCTTTACTCAGAGCAACAAATGAACGTAGGTGGTCGGAAGCTGAGGTGATTGTTGAGCCACTTGGCGAATGTAGACCATTGTCTTTGACTATCGCCGATTTTACCGCGTCAATACCGAGGTTTTCATAGAGAGTGATAAGCGCGTTTGTTTTGGCATTAACAGCAGCATTAGACTCTGATATGAACAAGTCGCTGCTTGTTAATCGCCAAAAATAAACAATTAGAACAATAGCTATACAGGCCAGAGTGGTGAGCAATACGCCTACGCGAAAACTTGAGCTACGCGTAAAGTCGCGTATCGCTATCATGCAAGCCCGTCCGCTATTCGATACCCTGTACCTCTTACGGTTTCGATAAGCGGAACGTTAAACGCTTTATCCACTTTTTGTCGCAAACGACTAATGTGAACGTCAATCACGTTAGTTTGCGGGTCAAAATGATAATTCCAAACTTGTTCAAGCAGCATGCTTCGTGTGACTACTTTGCCTTTATGACGCAGTAAGCACTCAAGTAATTGAAACTCTTTAGACTGTAGGTCAATCTCTTGATCGCCGCGTAACACTTTGCGGTTAACTAAATCGAGCGTGAGATCACCAACCTTAATAAGCGTTTTGTCTTCGCTCTCTTTGTTGCGGCCAGCAAGGCCCTCAACGCGTGCAAGCAACTCTTCAAAGGCAAAAGGCTTGGTTAAATAATCGTTAGCGCCTGTTCTAAGGCCTTTCACTTTGTCTTCAACTTGGCTTTTTGCACTTAATAACAAAACAGGAGTTGTGTTTCCTTCTTCGCGAAGTTTTTCTAAAACAGAAAAACCGTCGAGTTCAGGCAACATCACATCTAAAATTACAGCGTCTAAATCGTTACTGGACGCTTGCTGGTAGCCGGATGTTCCATCACCTACAGTAATACATTCATGCCCTTCACCCAATAGTCCATTTGCAATGTGCGAGGCAACCTTTGGATCATCTTCTACAAGTAGCACTTTCATTATTACGCTTCTTTTGTTT
Source organism: Alteromonas sp. 5NW40-0090 (assembly GCF_057552975.1). Lineage (NCBI taxonomy): Bacteria > Pseudomonadati > Pseudomonadota > Gammaproteobacteria > Alteromonadales > Alteromonadaceae > Alteromonas > Alteromonas sp. 5NW40-0090. The sequence continues at coordinate 168,934 of NZ_BAAJLT010000012.1, read as the reverse complement.
ATCTACATTCACACACTTATTTGGCGTTGCTGTCACCGTTGTGTTGCGATCGATTATCAGCAAGCAAAAACAAGCAGACGCAAAGCAAAATCGCTTTCATGTACTTTTACGAGTGTTAAGTAATGAAACGATCACTTTTAAGCTTTTTCGCATGTAGCAACAATTTGGGTAAATATTAAAGCCTTGTAAGCAGCTTACTAATATTTTGAATTGGACCATGTCAAACTAGTGTGGCGACAAGTTTATAACCAAACGCTTTTTTCCCTAACTTCTTTCAAAACGCATGCTTGGATTATAAGGGGTAAAGTGCTGAACGTCCCCGCGCGCACACTTCTTTTGTACTTCATGCCAATACTCTGGTGTCATCAAATCTCCATGCAGCGACTTTAGAATATCTTTGAACTTGCGCTTACCTACAATGAAGTGCTCGAACTGCTCGGGGAATACGTCATTAGGCGCTACTGAGAGCGTATCAATAGCATAAGGATCGTCAGATTTCGGCAGGGATCTAAAATTGCGCTCATTCATTAAACAAATTTCATCATAGTCGTAGAAAATAACGCGGCCATGACGGGTAATACCGAAGTTTTTATGTAGCATATCGCCAGGAAATATATTTGCCATAGCAATTTGCTTAATGCACAGTCCAAGCTCATCTAGTGCGCGGGTAATTTTCTCTTCATCTGTTTCTTCTTGTAGATACAGATTAAGAGGCGTCATTTTCCGTTCAATGTACATATGTTTGATGATGAGTTCGGATCCTGTGAATTCTAAGCTCGAAGCACACGTTTCCTTAAGCTCTTCAATTAGCTCCGCCTCAATTCTATCTAACGGGAATCTGAAGTTTACGTACTCGTGGGTATCAGCCATTCGACCCACACGGTCTGACATTTTTACGAGCTTGTAGCATTCTTTTACGTGCTCTCGGGTGATCTTCTTACTTTCAGCAAACTCGTCTTTTATTATCTTAAAAACTACACCATAAGAGGGAAGATGGAAAACCATCATAACCAAGCCACGAATACCGGGCGCTGCTTCGAATTTGTCGTCCGATTCCTCCATGTGCTGTAAGAAATTGCGATAGAAAACCGTTTTACCATGCTTATAGTGTCCCATTGCCATATACAGCTCGAAGTGCTTTTTATTTGGCAATAGCTCTTGGAGAAATGCGGCAACTTCTGCAGGGTTTTGGGTATCAGCCATAAAATAGCTGCGCGCAAATCCGAAAATAACGCTCAAGTCTTTGCGATCGGTCAGCAGTGCATCCACAAACATATGGGGCTCGTTGTACCTGCGCATTGCAATAACAAACGGCAGCGTTTCATCGGGCATGCAAATTCGGCCAATCAAATAAGCGGCTTTGCCTCGGAAAAAAGTAGGTTTTAGTATTTCTACTGCTTGAACACTGGCTAACTGCTCTTTATTCAGTCGTGCGCGAAGCGCTGTTTCAAGGTTTTGTAAGTCTCGTTCAAAGTTTTCAAAGGGAATATTGTAACGATAAATTTTAAATATCGACTCATACATTTCACGCACGGTCGTAGTGGTGTCGAAGCTGTTGACTACTTTGTCTCGGTCTTGGCCAGGTAGAAAGCACCGGCTGGGCAGTACGAACATCATGTCGTTGTCTATTTTTCTATGCTTAAACAGGCGGCCAATTACAGAATTATAGAATGTTTCAGCCAGCTCAAACTGCGGGTGGCCCTCAAGCTGTAAAGCAAATACTTTTTTTAGTTCTTGCCAAAACGCATCATCTTTTTGATGCACCTGAGTGAGTTGGTAAATTTCAGCGACAGCATCTGATAGGCTTTGTTCATAGATAGTAATCCGCTCTTTGGAAGCTAACTGGGTTTCTCTCCAATCACCCTTTTCGAATCTTTCTTGTGCGCCCCGTGTAATTCGGGTGAACCAACGGTAACTCTTATCGAAATGGGACAAAATCTGATAGGCAACTTTTTTCACCAAGTTTTTGTCTTGGGTCGCAGATAACTCTTGCATAGGGATGTCTTCCTTTTTTGTTACGCCTTATATCTACCACAAAACATGCTAATAGGAGAGGAGAGTTTGGTGTCGTTATCGAGTAAGTAGCCAATAATCTGATGTTTTTATTATTTTCTTATACTTTCGTTTAATGTATTCTGAAGATGGATTAGTAACCAATTATAAGATTGTGATTGATGGGTTTTAATATTCTAATTTGTGATGATTCAGCGCTGGCACGTAAAATGGCCAGACGCAGCCTACCTAAGGGGTTTGCTGAGGCTATCTATGAAGTGTCCAATGGTATGGACGCGCTAGAAGTGCTGGGGCATCATACCATCGACCTAGTATTGTTGGATTTAACAATGCCAGTCTTAGGTGGTCTTAGCGTATTAAGTGAAATTAAACGCCGCCAGCTTGAGACGTTTGTTATTGTGATTTCAGGCGACATTCAGCCCATAATGCAAGAAAAAGTGATGTCATTGGGCGCACTGGGTTTCATTGAAAAACCTATTAAACGCGAAGAGTTAACCTTGGTGTTACGGCGCTTTGGTTTTATTCTTCCTGATACATATAAAGCACCAATTGCAGTCTAGAATTTGAATTCATAAAAAAGGGCGAACCATAGGTTCGCCCTTTGTTGTTTTCCCACTATCATCGCTGCTGATTTCTTATAGGCATTACTTAGTCAAACCAGTGGCGAGTTTTGTTTGCAAACCACACTAGCGAAAGCATAACGGGTACTTCAACTAATACACCCACCACAGTGGCAAGTGCTGCGCCGCTGTGCAAACCAAATAGTGAAATTGCTACGGCTACCGCCAACTCGAAAAAGTTCGATGTACCAATCATACATGCCGGTGCTGCAACATTGTGCGGTAGCTTCATGCGCTTCGCGGCAAAATAAGCAATGGCAAAAATACCGTAAGTTTGTATAAGTAACGGTATCGCAATAAGCACGATGTCTTGCGGCTGCGACAAAATAGTTTCGGCCTGAAGACCAAACAAAATAACAATAGTGAGAAGCAGACCAATAACTGAAAAGGGTTTGAACTTGCTAACCAATGCGTCAACAGCGCCATTTCCTTGCGTGTTATTACTTTTATTTTCCAAGCGACGGCGCGTGATATATCCCGCTATCAATGGCATTACAACATACAGCGCAACAGAAAGCAGGAGGGTGTCCCACGGTACGGTTATATCTGTTACGCCCAGCAGCATGGCGGTAAGCGGTGCAAAGGCAACGACCATAATCAAATCGTTAATTGATACCTGGACTAACGTGTAGTTAGCATCCCCTTTGGTAAGGTGACTCCACACAAATACCATCGCTGTGCATGGAGCGACGCCCAGTAAGATCATGCCGGCAATGTACTCAGTGGCAGTTTGCGGATCTACCCAGTCGGCAAAAATGCCCTTAAAAAACAGCCAACCTAATAATGCCATCGTGAACGGCTTTATCAGCCAGTTAATCACCAAGGTGAGCACAAGGCCTTTCGGCTTTTTACCTACGTCTTTAATTGAGCCAAAGTCTATTTGTACCATCATTGGGTAAATCATTAGCCAAATAAGTACTGCCACTATCAGGTTTACGTGCGCATATTCAAGTGCCGCAATAGACGCAAATACACCTGGCATGGCATAGCCTAGGCCCACACCTGCAACAATGCAAAGGCCAACCCACACTGATAAATAACGTTCAAAGAAACCCATCTCTACCCACCTTTGTCTTAATTTTACAGCGATTTTTGATTAACACGCTTACTCACTTCTTCTGCGCTTTCAACGCGCTCAGAATAGCGATCAACGAGAAAGTCTTTGTTGTCGCGGGTGAGCAAAGTAAATTTCACCAACTCTTCAACAACGTCCACTATGCGGTTGTAGTAAGGTGACGGCTTCATGCGACCATCGTCTTCAAATTCTAGAAAGGCTTTTGCCACAGAAGACTGATTAGGGATGGTTAGCATGCGCATCCAGCGGCCTAAAATGCGCATTTGGTTTACCGCATTAAACGATTGTGAACCGCCGGAAACCTGCATAATCGCTAGTGTTTTACCTTGAGTTGGTCGCACGCCGCCAAGGCTAAGCGGTACCCAGTCAATCATGCTTTTAATGATGCCAGTCATGCTGCCGTGGCGCTCTGGTGAACACCAAATTTGCCCTTCAGACCACATCATAAGCTCACGCAGTTCTTTCACTTTTGGATGTGAGTCATCTTCAGTATCTGGCTGAGGCAATCCACGAGGGTCAAAGATTTTGGCTTCAGCACCAAAGTACTCAAGCAATCTTGCCGACTCTTCAATTACTAGGCGGCTGTACGAGCGTTCTCTGAGCGAGCCGTAAAGTAGCAAAATACGCGGCTTGTGATCTGAGAACCTTGATGCAAAGTTAGCCATAATTGGCTTGTGCATTTGCGTCATTACCGCGTTATCAGATGGGCTTTGTACCGTTGAGCTTTCTTGGCTGCTTGATATATCTTGGCTCATTGATTTACTGTTACCCATTACTGGGCTCCTAATTTTGATAGTGCCTCTTTAAGCGCTGCTTTATCTAAGTTTTTCTCAGCAAGTTCTGCTAATGCCGCTACACGCTTTTTAATAATATCGATGGTGTTGTTGAATGCCTCTGCTTTCTCTTGTTCGCTACCTTCTAACTTAGACGGGTCTTCTAAGCCCCAGTGCACCTTAAGAGATTTACCGAAATAAACAGGGCATGACTCGCCCGCCGCTGAATCACAAACCGTGACAACAAGATCAGCATCGTAATCTTCAAATTCGTCCCACGACTGGCTTTGAAGGCCGTCTGTATTGAACCCGCGTTCAACAAGGTATTTAAGAGAAAGAGGGTGTACTTCACCTACAGGCTGGCTGCCAGCACTACGCGCTTCCACATTGCCGTTCGAGGCGTTGGTGATGGCCTCGCAAAGAATGCTGCGGCAACGGTTGTGCGTACAAATATATAAAATCTTCATATAAAACCTTGTTTAATGGTCGATGCTACTGTGGGTAGCTGTAATAAATAGAATAAGACTTCAAAAAAACAGATATTTGGCGACGTATTAAGCTGCAATAAACACCAGTGTTGTCATCCAGAAAGTTTGGAATCTAGCAATTCTCGCAGGACAAATTCGCTAACGCCTCGCTAATATATTCATTGTTATGAATAGCGGTGTTCTTAATAACCTCCAGTGCCCAAGCAGGTAGGTCAGGATGGAGCTGGTAATACACCCACTTGCCCTTACGGTTATCGAGAACTAAACCGCACTTTCGTAAGTCAGCGAGATGGCGTGAAATTTTGGGCTGGCTTAATTGAAGCGCATCAGTAAGGTCGCACACGCATAGCTCACCTTTTACGCTGAGCATAAGCAGCGTCTTTAAGCGGGTGTCTTCCGACAAGCATTTGAAAAATGTTAAAGGCTTTAGCTGTGCAGGTTCACAACAATTAGACATAAAAAACATCACATATGAAATTTCGTATGTGATGTATCGTATATGAAATTCCGTATGTGTCAATGATAAATCTGAAATTTCATATATGCTTGGTAGGGAAGAGTGGGTCTTAGACCGCTATTATTCTCGGTAAGCCAGAAATTTAGTGGTTTTCAGGAGCGGCAGCCTCGAACGACATCGCTACATGTTTACCGTTTACCTCATTGTAGTGGGCAATTACTTCGTTCATGAAAGCGAACCATGTTGGATTCGGATGCCAAATAGCCATAAGGTCTTTTTGGGCAGCTTTTTCATTTTCACCAAGTACGTTAATTCTGTATAGATATGTAAAAGCAGCACCTCGCCAATTCAGTTTACAGTGCGTGAGTACCTTGTCTTCTTTGATATCGACGGTTTGCATAAATGCAGCGTAATTTAAAAAGTTGGCTAATGTGGGGCCTTGCCAATCCACGGGCACATTAAAGTAGTCGAGTCCTAATTCTGAGGTAGTTAAGATTTCGCTGGTTCTATCCCCTGGGATCAAATCTACAACGTGCGTCACCCCTTTTTCTTTCAGTAAAGAAAGGTGCGAGGCATCGGGCAAGCCCGAAGAGAACATATATGGTGCGTTTTCTTGGTAATTGGTGAGCGTTGCAAGTGTGGGTTTGGTATTCATTTGCGCTTGGTCACTGGTTTGCGGTGTTGAATTGTCTCCATGATATGCGCTTGCATGTGCACTTAAACCTAGCCCTAAACTAATACAGGTCGCACCAACAGCGAAACTACGCTTAGACGTTTGAAATGATAGCTTATCTTTCAGTATTTTAAGTGCTGCTGAATGGTGCTTTTTCATAATTTAGCGCTCGATGTTGACACTGGTTAATGGTGGCGTTATTGCCATTTCTTACGTTACACATTTGATGGCTTGTTGTCCAAGTGGCAAAGCCATTGTTATGCAAACAGGCCTTAACCGTGGCATTGATAACAACTTCTGAATTGAATTTTTACATATCACTTTTAAGTTTAACTTCTCACTACCTTAGTTTTTAAAGAAGGCGTATTACTACCAGATGATTTTGGTTTGTATTTACAGCTAAGCCAGATTGAAAAAGGAACGCCTATAAGGGCAGGCAGAACCCAACTGACAAGTTGCAGTGAAGGCGAACCTTCGAATAACGCACGTCCTCCAAAGGCAAAAAATGCGGTATATGCACCAATACCAGAGCCAATGATATGTCCAATGTGCTCAGTTACCCACGAACCTGCAACGATGTTTTTTTGATAAACATAGCGCACAATACCGACGGCATTTAACAGAGCAATAGGGGCAAAAATACAGGTTAGCGTAATGCCGTACGTAATACCCTGATACAACGCAATGGAAGCTACGACAAAAAGCAGTGCGGGTAGCCATAAATATTCAATTGTGCGCAGCTGCTCAAGATCTTGCTTCACTTTAAGCACCGCTACAGAATGCCTGACGTTGTTCCACACCAACAGGCTTAACATCAGCAAAAAGAGATATTGACCTCTAAGGTATGCAGTGAAATAAGCAACAGACTCAAAGTGCTCGGGCATTGTTGGGTATATGACTAGCGGAATAAACAGCACCATCGTAGAGCTAATAACGCCACTAATAGACGTAAATAGCATCGCTTTTATATAGTAACCCCCAAATTTCTTGTGGGCTTTTCCGCCCTTTCTCGTAAAACTAGGCACCCAAAATAGTAAAAGTGACAATGCACCCGTTAAAACGTGAAGCGCTACTATAAAGCCATGAATTGTTTGCATCTTGCTTTCCTTTGGCAATGAACAAAATTGTAGGCTTATAGTGATAACTTCACGAGATTGACAACAGTGCCAGAAGTCATGAAATAAAAAGTGACTTCTGGCCTATGCATTGAACTGTGTTTTTTGTCAAAGTAACGCTATAAGAACGAAAAGCTATAGGTAGTCAGAAACGAATGAAAATCTCAATCCCTGCTCATTGGCGGGTGAGCATCGATATTGAGCGTGCATCTGCATGCATTACGTGGTTGTTTGTAAGCGGCTCTGCACTTTACTTCTTGTATCATCAATACTCATTCATGCATTGGCGAACCCTCTCCGCCCTTGCTATTTTCTGTGTGCTAGCGGTGACTTTTGTGATTGTCAGTAGGCATGACCACAGTATGCCTTCGTTAAGACTGCCACTGTTATGGACGATGTTTCTATTGGCGGTACTTTGCCAGTTTTTGCTTCCCTATGCCTACCTTGCCATCTTCATTGTTATTTGGTCCGCCATTCTTCCTTACTATGTTAATTGGAAAAAGTGCGTAGTGCTTTCAATACCATTGGCTTTACCCACAATCCTAATCCAAGGATGGGTGTGGCAAGAGCAGCGAGCTGTCTTAACCGGCGCGCTTTTTTGGACATTCAATTTATTTGCCATGATCATGTCAAACACGGCCATTAAAGAATCGAAAGCGCGTGAAGAAGCCGATGCGCTCAATAGACAATTATTAAGTACTCAGCAACTAATGAAGCAGGCGCTGACTCAAGATGAACGCCTGCGTATAGCGCGAAACATTCACGATGTTTTAGGGCATCATTTGACGGCGCTTACCATTAACCTTCAAGTCGCGTCGAGAAAGGCGGATTTATTAGAGAGCACTGAATCGCAAGCCATAAAGCAGTACGTTGTGCAGTCCCACAGTATCGCAAAGCTTCTACTTTCTGATGTTAGAGAAGCGATTTCTGACATTCGGGAAAATGCGGCTATTGATTTTTCATTAGCGGTAAACGCACTAATAAAAGATTTGCCTAGGCCGATGGTAAATCTGCACATTGACGACGATTTAATGTTAACCAACGTGCGAATTGCCGATTGCCTGTTGCGAAGTATGCAGGAGGCGCTAACTAACGTGATCCGCCATACACAGGCGCATTATTTTTCCCTATCACTGACGCAACACAACGGCGCTTATAACCTACTAATGCAAGACAGCATGGTGCCGTTGACGGCTGATAAGAAACTAAGTGGTGAACAGGCAAGTAGCATACCGCTTTTCGACAATGCTCCGTGTAGGTATTTAGAAGGTGCTTGTGCAGAAGGCGTACAAAAGGAAGCAGGGCAAAGCGAATCGGACACTTCAATTCATGTGGTGGCTGGCAATGGCCTAAAAGGAATGCAGGAGCGGGTTCATGAGCTAAATGGAACTATCAGCTGGCAGCAAACCGAACAGGGTTTTCGCATCGCAATTCACATTCAGGAGGGCGAATGAAAACACGCCTTATTTTAGTAGAAGATCAAATGCTGGTGAGGGAAGGCATCAAATCACTTTTAGGGCTTGATGATAGCGTTGAGGTTGTTGGCGAATACGAAAATGGTCAGCAGCTCATTGATAGTGAAAACGCTTTAAACTGTGATGTGATATTAATGGATATTCGCATGCCCAAATTATCGGGTATCGATACTTTGCTTGCACTGAGTGATAAAGGGATTAGTACGCCAGTGCTAATGCTTACAACGTTTGACGATCATGAATTGGTGAATGGCGCAATGCGCGCGGGTGCAAAAGGGTACCTGCTTAAAGATGTGTCGCTAGAAACCCTAGTAGACACTATTACACAAATAAAAAATGGCAAAACGCTGATTCAGCCTGCGGTAACCGAAAAAGTGTTGCAAGGCTTGAAAGGACTGAACGTAGAATTTGAATCGTTCGAAAACCCAGAGCCCCTTACTGAGAAAGAAGTCGAAATTCTCCGTTTGATCGCTGCGGGTTACAGTAATAAAGAAATTGCAGATGCCATGTTCAAATCTACAGGTACCATCAAGAACCAAGTTTCTTCAGTCATGGCTAAGCTTGGTGTACGAGATAGAACGAGGGCAGTGCTTAAGGCGTTAGAGCAGGGGGTATTGTAATCAATAAAAGGAGAAGCAGAGCTTCTCCTAACGTGTTCCGAGCTAAGGCTTAAATTATTTATCCATATGCACAACAGAGCGGATACTTTCACCTTTATGCATTAAATCAAAGGCATTGTTAATGTCACCAAGACCCATGGTGTGAGTGATAAACTCTTGAAGGCCAAACTCACCATTTAAGTATTGCTCTACAATACCTGGCAGCTCTGAACGACCTTTAACACCGCCAAATGCAGAGCCGCGCCATACGCGACCTGTCACTAACTGGAATGGGCGCGTTGAAATTTCTTGTCCTGCACCAGCTACACCAATGATCACAGATTCGCCCCAACCCTTGTGACAGCATTCAAGGGCAGAGCGCATAACGTTTACGTTGCCGATACATTCAAACGAGTAGTCAACACCGCCGTCAGTCATTTCAACAATCACTTCCTGAATAGGCTTATCGAAATTCTGTGGGTTTACCACGTCAGTTGCACCAAGCTGTTTTGCTAGGTCAAACTTACTTTCATTAATATCAATACCAATAATGCGGCCGGCGCCTGCCATGCGTGCACCAATAATGGCAGATAGACCGATACCACCTAACCCAAAGATAGCAACCGTGTCGCCTTCTTGTACTTTCGCCGTTTTAAGCACGGCGCCCATACCGGTTGTCACGCCGCAGCCAAGTAAGCATACTTCTTCTAATGGGGCGGTTTTGTTAACTTTCGCTAGCGAGATTTCGGGCAAAACCGTGTACTCAGAAAATGTTGAGCAGCCCATGTAATGATAAATTGGCTCACCATCTTTTGAGAAGCGGCTTGTGCCGTCTGGCATTAGGCCTTTACCTTGGGTTGCACGTACCGCTTGGCAAAGGTTGGTTTTGCCCGATGTACAAAACTTACACTCGCCACATTCTGCGGTGTAAAGTGGAATAACGTGATCGCCAACTTCTACGCTGGTCACGCCTTCACCCACCATTTCAACAATACCGCCACCTTCGTGACCTAAAATTGAAGGGAATACGCCTTCTGGATCTTCACCTGATAATGTAAATGCGTCAGTGTGGCACACACCAGTTGCAACAATGCGTACAAGCACTTCGCCCTTTTTAGGAAGCTCTACATCAACTTCTTCCATCTCTAACGGTTCACCTGGGCCCCAAGCCACCGCAGCTTTTGATTTAATGTGGGTTTGACCTTCCTGCAATGAATCTTTGAATGACGCCATGTAATGACTCCTTAACCATAAATAAATGATGATGTTTTATAGGCCAAAGTATAGGAGACGGATTACTATTGATAAATACAGTTTTAGTAAATCACTTTTTCATATTTGTAATAATTGGCTTGGCAAAATAGAATTTATGTAGTGAAAAAAGTTTTATATTGAATAAGCTCAAATTTGTGAGTAGCAATAATGAAGTATTTAGAAGGTATAGCTGAGTTTTGTGCAGTGGCAGACGTGGGAAATTTTACCGGTGCTGCAAATAAGCTCGATACATCAGTAGCGCAAATAAGCCGAAAAGTCTCGTCACTAGAGAAGCATCTTGGCGTTAAATTATTGCAACGCACAACGCGAAGCGTATCGCTTACTGAAGCGGGTACGCAGTATTTTCAGCAGGCATTGCCTGCCTTAAAAGCTCTTGAAGATGCACAGCTATCTGTCAGCGCACTCCAAGCATCGCCGCAAGGCTTGATAAAACTCACTGCGCCGGTGGCGTTTGGCGAAGCATTCATCGCGCCTTTGCTCAATACCTTTATGCAAAAGTACGCTGGCATTAGTGTGCAATGCACGTTCTCAAACGAAAAGCTCGATATTGTGGAGCTTGGTCTCGATCTCGCTATTCGTATTGGCAAATTAGAAGACTCGACACTGGTTGCTAAAAAGTTGGCTACACGTCATTTGTTTGTATGTGGAAGTAGGGATTATTTTAAAGAGCAAGGTCAGCCCAAAAGTATTGAAGCGTTAAAAGAGCACTCGCTGCTGGTGGGGTCACAACCACATTGGCGTTTACTTATCGATAATAAAATTCAAACAATTCCTGTACAGGGGAGAGTACGGTATAACAGCGGGAATGCCCTATGCAGCGCCGCGGTTGCTGGCTTGGGTATTGCACAACTCCCCGGATTTTACGTGCGTAAAGCGTTGGCGTCCGGTCAGCTAATAGAGATTTTTCCTGAGTATAAAGATAAACAAGAGGCTATCTGGGCTGTCTTTCCTTCAAACCGCAATGTTGCGCCTAAAATTAGGCTACTTGTTGATTTCTTGGCTCAACATATAGTTTCAGATAGCTAAAGTGCATCCGCAAAAATAGTGATCGAAATGAAGAACCTGTGCCTAACCAATCTGTAATAAACGTGATTAGCAGGTGATGAAGTGCACAATGATGAGGGAAAAATTCACGTACGCGGCGCCCGTGTACACAACTTAAAAAATATCAGTATCGATATACCGCGAAATGAAGTGGTGGTGTTTACCGGTGTATCTGGCTCAGGAAAATCTTCTTTGGCTTTCGGTACGCTTTACGCAGAAGCTCAGCACCGCTATTTAGATTCAATATCACCTTATGCCAGACGGTTAATTGACCAGGTGGAGAAACCTGACGTAGACGCGATTGACGGCTTACCGCCTGCTGTGGGCCTACACCAGCGCCGTGGCGCACCTTCAGTTCGTTCTTCCGTTGGCAGCATCACCACGCTATCTAATAGTCTGCGAATGCTTTATTCCCGGGCCGGGGATTATCCCAAAGAGCAGAGCATTGTCTACGCAGACGGGTTTTCTCCTAATACACCTGAAGGTGCATGTGAACACTGTGACGGTATTGGAAAAGTTTTTGACACACAAGCTCATCGCCTTGTACCTGACGACAGCCTCACCATACGTGAGGGCGCCGTGGCAGCTTGGCCTGGTGCGTGGCAGGGCAAAAACCTAGTAAGGGTATTGTTGTCGCTAGATATCGATGTTGATATTCCATGGCGTGAACTGCCTCAAAAAACGCGTGACTGGATCTTATACACCGACGAAATGCCTCAGGTACCCGTATATCGAAACTATAACCTAGCGCAAACCCGTAAAGCACAACAAGAGGGCGAACCTGCCAGCTACAATGGCAAGTTTATCAGCGCGCGACGTCATGTGCTCGATACCTTCAAATCGTCTCAAAAAGAGAAGATGAAGCAGCGGGTTGCTCCCTTTATATCTGTTGAAGCATGTCCGGTTTGCCGTGGAAAAAAGCTTAAGCAGAATGCGCTGACAGTGAAAGTTGATGGCTTAGATATTATTGAGTTTTCAAGGCTGCCACTACAGCAAGTTCACGAAAAGCTTCAGGCGTTAAGAAAGTCAGTGAACGGCGATACTTCAGAGCGTGGTCAGGTGATACGTACTATTACGGGCGACATTATTGAAAGAGTGAAGCCTATAATAGCGCTTGGGCTTCATTACATTTCGTTAGATAGAAGTACAACAAGTATCTCAGTAGGCGAACTACAGCGATTGCGTCTGGCGACCCAGCTTAAATCGAACTTATTTGGCGTTGTCTTTGTTATGGATGAACCTTCATCAGGTCTTCACCCTCGCGACGTAGAAGGGCTTATTCGCGCGCTTCACAATATTACCGAAACGGGAAATTCACTACTCGTTGTCGAGCACAACCCTTACGTCATTAAAGGCGCTAACTGGGTTGTAGATGTAGGGCCGAGAGCGGGAATGAACGGAGGTGAGCTTGTTTATAGTGGGCCGGTTAACAAACTAGCAAGCATAAAAAACTCCCCAACGGCAGACTATGTTTTTAACAATAAAGCCCTAAGCCAGCGTATCAAGCGAAAATCATCAGGGGTATTGCGTTTAAAAGACGTGTCCAGAAATAATGTCAGCTATGTTGATATTGATATTCCACTGGGTGTGATGACCTGTGTCACAGGCGTTTCCGGCTCTGGAAAGTCGAGTTTAATTAGCCAAGCATTAGTTGAGTTAGTCAAAGATGGTTTAAACTCTGCTGAGAAAGAAGGGATGCGAGCGAATGAAACGAGAGAAACGAGAGAAACGGAAGAACTGCTTACTGACGCCAATTCGCTTCTTGCTAACGACACCTTCTCACATAAAAATGAACCGCGACAAGGCCGTATTGAAAGCGGACTTGAAGAGTTAAGTCGTATAGTTGTGGTAGATCAGTCTCCCATCGGCAGGACACCCCGTTCAACTTTGGCAACCTATACCGGCATATTTGACCAAATCAGAAGTTTATTTGCTTCAACCGAAGAAGCAAAATCCCGTGGTTACGATGCGGGCCATTTCTCGTTTAACATTGTAAAAGGTAGGTGCTCACATTGTGAAGGCTTGGGTGTGGTATCGGTAGAACTATTGTTTATGCCGAGTGTTTATTCCCCCTGTACCGTTTGTAATGGTCAGCGTTTTAACGAAAACGTACTGGAAGTTGGGTACAACGAACATTCTATCGCTGATGTACTATCGCTTACGGTTGAAGAAGCGTTATCTGTATTTAATAGTAATCAAGTCATTACGCGTGGGCTTCAAACGCTTATGAATGTAGGGCTTGGCTATTTAACCCTTGGGCAAAGTGCTACTGAATTATCAGGCGGCGAGGCGCAGCGCATTAAACTAGCGTCAGAACTTAAACGTGCTCAAAATGCTAATACCCTTTACGTGCTTGATGAACCTACTACAGGGTTACATCTTTCAGACACTGCATTACTTATGCAGCATTTAAGTACGTTAGTTGAAGCGGGGAATACGGTGGTGATGGTTGAGCACAATATGCAGGTGGCTGGGGCTTGCGACCACATTATTGATATGGGGCCAGGCGCTGGTAATGAGGGAGGAGAAATAGTTGCTGAAGGCAGACCAGAGGAGGTTGCTAAGGTCCAACAAAGTGCAACAGCCCCATTTTTGAAGGCGAGTTTGGCTTAAAGAAAGGTCTTGATTGAGTTAGGGTTGAATGATCTTAGAAATAAGTCGTTGTTCAAAGCTACTTGAGTACAAGTAAGCCAGCAAAGAAACGGCTTAAACTCGTATTTGTACCTTAAAAAGAAATATTAATTAAAGAGTGTTGCACTTTTTGCAATACAGTGTAGTGAAAACTGCGGTTGACATATAGACGTCTATACGGCAAATTGCTTGTATGAAAAAGATTCTACTTACTCGCACCACCATTATGTTGATTACCACCTTAAAAAGGGCGGTCGCTGACTAGTGCAAGTAAGCAAAAGACAACGAAAGCCCGCCTAACACAGAGCGGGCTTTTTTTTACACACGTTTTAGCATGCGTAACCTTAAGGAGCAGCATATGAAAGTCTTAAAGTTTGGGGGTTCTTCTCTAGCCGATGCACCGCGATACATGCGCGTTATGGAAATTAGCACGGCGACCCACCAAACCGACGGTGCTGCGGTTGTACTCTCTGCCCCAAAGGGGGTAACGAACGCGCTTTCACTACTATGTGAACAAGCAGCCGCGGGTGAAGATTTCCAGCCATTATTCGATAAGTTGAACGATACGGTTACGGGCATTGCCAACAACCTAAACGAAGAACTCGACGGGTTTGCACATGCAAGCGTGGTAGAATTCATTAATAGTCACTTGTCAGTATTAAAACAGCATCTTGAAGGCATCAAGCTGCTTGGTGTTGCGCCAGATAATGTTGCTGCTGGTATTCTAAGTATTGGCGAATACATATCGGTGACGCTTTTTAGCGCTATGCTATCGGCTAAAGGTATCGCAAATCGCGTTATCGACCCAGTTAAATATGTACTTGCCGAGGGCGATTACCTAGACAGTATTGCCGACGTATCGCTAAGTAAAGCACGTTTTTCAGATGTACCTACTGATGGCAGTGAGTTTTTGGTTATGCCTGGTTTTGTCGCTGTTAACGAAGCAGGCGAAAAAGTCACGCTTGGGCGTAACGGCTCAGACTATTCAGCGGCTATTTTGGCGGCCTGTATTGACGCAAGCTGCTGTGAAATTTGGACAGACGTAGACGGTGTGTATAACGCTGACCCGAATCAAGTTGAAGGGGCAGTGCTGTTAGATAAGCTTACCTATCAAGAAGCGATGGAGCTGTCTTATTTCGGCGCTAAGGTGCTTCATCCGAAAACTATCGGTCCTATTGCACAACACCATATTCCTTGTCTGATCAGAAACACACTAAACCCAGCTGCGCCAGGTACGCTAATCAGTAATGAAAAAAGCGAGGTGTGGACGTCGGTGAAAGGTATTTCACAGCTTGATAACGTCACCATGTTTAACGTTGCAGGTCCTGGCCTAAAAGGCATGGTTGGCATGGCAAGCCGAGTGTTTGAGGTGATGTCGAATGCCAATATTTCAATAAGCCTTATTACGCAGTCATCGTCAGAATACTCAATCAGTTTCTGTATTCAAAGCAAAGACGCCAGCCGGGCGTTAACGCTACTTGAAGATGCCTTCGCGCTTGAGCTTCAAAACCAATTACTAGACCCCATTGAAGTACGTCATGACCTGGCCATTGTTACTTTGGTTGGCGATGGAATGCGTCAAACTAAAGGGTTAGCTGCGCGTTTCTTTAACTCGCTTGCCCAAGCGCGAGTAAACAACGTTGCTATTGCTCAGGGCTCTTCAGAGCGCTCTATTTCAACGGTAATTGAAAGCAAGCGTGCTAAGAAAGCGGTGAAGGTCATTCACCAGAATTTTTTCTCTGACCGCCATACCATCGACGTATTCCTAGTAGGGTGTGGCAACGTGGGGACTGAACTGCTAGGTCAGATAGAAAAGCAACAACCTGCACTGCTTAAACGTAATGTACAACTGCGGGTATATGGCATTGCGAACAGCCGAAAACTGCTGTTAAACAGCCAAGGTATTGATTTAAGCGGTGACTGGAAAGCGGCACTTGATTCTGCAAGTGAAGGTTTGAGTGTAGAGCGCCTGCATCAGTTCGCAAACGACAATAGTTTGGTAAACCCGGTGATTGTTGACTGTACCAGTCACGAAGCGATTGCACAGCAATACGTAGATATGATGGAAAGCGGTTTTCACGTGGTAACGCCTAACAAAAAGGCAAATACCTCCGCTATGTCTTACTACCGTAAGCTACGTAAAACAGCACTTACCACGAACCGCCAATATCTTTATGAAACTACGGTGGGTGCAGGCCTTCCTGTTATCGACAACCTACAAAAACTATTCAGTGCAGGCGATGTGCTTCACCGTTTTGAAGGTATTCTTTCGGGCAGCTTGTCTTACGTATTCGGTAAGCTTGAAGAAGGCATGAGCTTGTCGCAAGCGACACAAACGGCTAAAGATAATGGTTTTACAGAGCCTGATCCGCGCGATGACTTGAGCGGCATGGACGTAGCGCGTAAGTTGCTTATTATGGCTCGTGAAGCTGATTTAGCGTTAGAGCTATCTGATATTGATATTGAGTCTGTGCTGCCAAAAGGTTTTGCTGAAGACTGTTCAATTGACGAATTTATGCGCCAACTTCCAGAGCTAGATGCTGCGATGAATGAGAAAGTTGAAGCGGCTAAGGCAGAAGGTAAAGTACTTCGTTATATCGGCAGTATTGAAGACGGAAAATGCAAAGTAAGCATTCAGGCTGTACCAGCGAGCAACCCGCTTTCGCAGGTAAAAGATGGCGAAAACGCACTGGCTATTAATAGTGACTACTACAGCCCTATCCCTTACGTGATCAGAGGGTATGGTGCGGGTGGCACGGTAACGGCAGCTGGTGTGTTTGCTGACATTCTGCGTACTATGCCGTGGAAACAAATGGCGCACTAAGGGCTAAATAACGCTTAGCTCGCTTGGCGTAATGAATAAGCGGCTAAAGTAAAAAATTCGAAGGTGCGACTTAGGCCAGACATGTTGTGGCATTGAATTAAAGCGCTAATTAGAAGCGCTAGTATAAAAGCTTGCGCCACTAGCGAAGTAAGAGAAATAATATGAAAGTATTCAAGGCCTTTGCGCCGGCATCAATTGGAAATGTAAGCCTAGGCTTTGATGTATTGGGCGCAGCGCTTGCGCCTGTTGACGGCACTAAGCTAGGTGATGAAGTTGAAATAAAGACGGCTGAGTCATTTTCATTAGAAACGGTGGGGCGCTTTGCGCATAAACTCCCGAGCGATGCAGATAGCAACATTGTAACTAAGTGCTATCACTATTTCTGTGAGCAAATGGAAAGGGCTGGAAAAACAACCTCTCCTGTTGCGCTAACGCTGCATAAAAACCTGCCTATTGGCAGTGGTTTAGGTTCAAGTGCAAGTTCTATTGTTGCAGCATTTGCAGCACTAAATGCTTACTTCAATACCCCATTTGATGAAGATACGCTACTCATTATGATGGGGGAGCTAGAAGGACAAATAAGCGGTAGTATTCACTATGATAACGTTGCTCCCTGTTACTTAGGTGGTATGACGTTAATGACAGGTAGCGATGCGCCGGTTACGCTATCATTGCCTTTAAATGACGAGTGGTACTATGCCGTTTGCTATTCAGGTATAAGCGTATCAACAGCGGCTGCTCGCGATATCCTGCCTAAACAAGTGGATATGGCGACGGCACTAACATTCGGGCGACAGTTAGGTGTGTTTGTTCATGCCTTGCATGCGGGTAACTTTGATTTGGCGGCGTCGGTAATGAAAGATGTTATAGCTGAGCCTTACAGAAAATCGTTACTGCCTGGATTTGATGAAGCACGTGCGTTTAGTGAGCAAGCGGGCGCGCTCGCTTTTGGTATTTCGGGCTCAGGACCAACGGTGTTTGCCGTATGCCCAAGCAAAGCGCAGGCGGAAAAAGTCGCAGCATATTTAACGGCGAACTACATTCAAAATGAAGATGGCTTTAGCCATGTGTGCCAAATACCAAGCCAAGGCACCATTGTTTCTTAAGGTACATAGCTTTTTAAGGTACATGGTTTCTTAAAGGCAAATGATTTCCTAAAAGCACAATAATTTTTTAAAAGATTAAAAGGGCAAAGTACTTGCCCACATAAAAAGGTAACAGCAAGTGGAATTGGTAAATTTAAAAGATTCATCGGACACAGCAAATTTTGCTGAAGCCGTTAAGCGGGGCTTAGGTAAAAACCAAGGGCTTTATTTTCCAGAGCATATTCCTACCCTAGACAATATTGACGAATTATTGGAAAAGCCTTTTGTCGAGCGCAGTGTTGAAGTACTTCGCGCGCTCATTGGCGATGAGCTGAATAATGGCGAGCTAGAAGAAATTGTTCAAACGGCTTTTGCTTTTGGCGCACCAGTCGAGCAAGTTAATGATAACGTTTACTGCCTAGAGCTTTTCCACGGCCCAACGCTGGCGTTTAAAGATTTCGGCGGCCGCTTTATGGCGCAAACCCTGTCGCGTATTAGTGAAGGGAAGCCAGTAACTATTTTAACTGCGACCTCAGGTGATACGGGTGCCGCGGTTGCTCACGCGTTCCACGGTATTGATAACATCAACGTGGTTATTTTGTTTCCAAAGGGCAAAATCAGCGCGCTACAGGAAAAGCTATTTACTACGCTAGGCGGAAACATTCACACTGTTGCAGTAGAGTCTGACTTTGACGCATGCCAATCGTTAGTGAAAACCGCGTTTGACGATCCTGATGTGCGTGAAGGTCTTCACTTAAACTCCGCAAACTCAATCAACATCAGCCGTTTATTGGCGCAGGTTTGCTATTACTTTGAAGCGGTAAGTCAGCTGCCTAAAGAGAAGCGTGACCAGCTCGTTATTTCAGTACCAAGCGGCAACTTTGGTAACCTTACGGCTGGCATGATTGCTAAATCGCTAGGCTTGCCAATTAAGCGTTTTATCGCGGCAACTAACCTAAACGATACCGTACCTCGCTACCTTAAAACCGGCGAGTGGGATCCTAAAGCGACCGTTGCAACTATGTCTAATGCAATGGATGTTAGCCAACCAAATAACTGGCCGCGTATTGAGGCGCTTATTGAGCGTGGTTACATAGACAAAGCGTGTCTTAAAGGTGAGATGGTTGACGAAGAATATACACAGCTTGCTATGCGTCAATTAGCTCAACAAGGCTACACCAGCGAGCCACATGCCGCGATTGCCTATCGCGCAGTAAGTCACGACTTAGAAGACGGCGAAATTGGTTTGTTCTTGGGAACAGCGCACCCGGCTAAGTTCAGAGAGACCGTTGAAAACGTGTTAGGTAACCCTATCAGCTTACCAAAAGCGTTGGCCGATGTAGCAGGCGAAGATAGCTTAGCGGTAGACTTGCCAGCGTCTTACGATGCACTTAAGCAGCATATGATGGATCTGCTTAAGTAATGACAACAGCGGTTCCAACATGGCAAAGCGCGCTTAGTGATGAAAAGCAAAAAGACTATTTTGTTACGTTGCTTGAGCGCGTGAAGCACGCTCGTGAAGCGGGAAGCGTTATCTACCCGCCTCAGCCTGTTGTATTTAATGCGCTGAAATACACGCCGCTAGACGAAGTTAAAGTCGTGATCTTAGGTCAAGATCCGTACCACGGTCCTAATCAAGCCCATGGACTTTGTTTTTCAGTAAAAGCCGGCGTTAAAACGCCTCCATCGCTTAAAAACATGTATAAGGAGCTGTTGTCTGACATTGATGGTTTCACCGAGCCAAATCACGGCACACTGACATCATGGGCGGAGCAAGGAGTATTATTACTTAATACCGTATTGACGGTTGAGCAGGGCAAAGCGCATAGCCATGCGAAATGGGGATGGGAAACTTTCACTGATAAGATTATCGATGTGGTCAATGAGCACTGCCACAATGTCGTGTTTCTTTTGTGGGGAAGCCACGCGCAAAAGAAAGGTAAGCACATAGACCGTGAAAAACACCACGTTTTACATGCGCCTCATCCGTCACCACTCTCAGCACACAGAGGTTTTTTAGGTTGCAAACACTTCAGCCAAACAAACGAATACCTTATTGCTAAGGGCAAAGAACCTATAAATTGGCAGATATAGTACTGGCAGAAATAGCAGCTAGCCACACAGCAAGTGTGGTTGCCTTAGTCAGTGCCCTATCAATAGCTCATTAGATAAATGCCTAAATAGCTATAAGACCATGTTATACGGTCTGACCGCACTTTGGCACAAAGCATATTCCTTAGCTATTACGCTATTACATAGAGCCCGCGAAGAGACACCATGCTTGCAAGTGAAGCATTTACAGCACGCTAGAAAGTAAAAAGGCCGCCTGTTTAACAGGCGGCCTTCGTTTTATCTTTCCAGTGTTTCTAGCTCGTACTCGAAACCACAGTCGAGTTCAGCCAGTTCTTTTTCTAATTTGTAGCGATCTTGTAGCGCTTCGATTTCTCTCCACTTACGTTTTTTGCTTTTGGTTTTTGCTGGGCTTGCTTCGATGTCTAACATGGCAAATAGATCTGATTTATCCACTGGGATCTCCTTTTTATACCACTACAACTAATACAGAGTTTTTGTTTTTAATTCCCTCTGTACAATTTTGTATCACAGCCGCCACTAAAATAAAATAGTTTAATTTACCTTTTATTAACAAATTGTGACGATATGATGACAAGGGTAAGGAAATGTCCAGTGTGTTTAAAGCGTGAACAATAACTGTATGTAATTGATCCTATTTGTTTTATTAGTAATCAATTGTACAGTGCTACGGATATCAAAAGTGTCTGTCGTATAGTCGATGAAAACCGCAACAAAAAACGGCTAGCTTCCGAAAAAGCTAGCCGTTCAGTTTGTTATTTGCACCAAGTGGGTGATTTTAAATCACCTCGCCTTCCTTATTTTGGTGCATTCGCTGCTCTGAATTTGGCAATCAATTGTTGTGTTGAAGCGTCGAAATTATCTTTGTCTGCCTCGCCTTGAATGCCTGCAAGTACTTGGTTTCCTAGTACTTTACCTAACTCTACGCCCCATTGGTCGAATGAGTTAAGGTTCCAGATAACACCCTGAACGAATACCTTATGTTCATACATTGCAACCAGCGCGCCAAGTGTTTTAGGCGTAAGGCTATCAAACAAGAAAGTATTGCTAGGCTTGTTGCCAGACATGGTTTTATGAGCGGCCAAGCGTTTGCGTTCAGCGTCGTCTAGGCCTTTACCGTCAAGGTCTGCATAACACTCTTCAAAGGTTTTACCCTGCATTAGTGCCTGTGTTTGACCAAAGCAGTTAGACGCAAGCATGGCATGATGTGTGTCGTCCTGATTAGGCACGTTAAGGGGCAGCATGAAGTCTGCCGGGATAACGCCAGAACCTTGGTGAATAAGCTGGTGGAAGCTATGCTGGCCGTTTGTACCTTCACTACCCCAAATAATTGGGCCAGTAGGGTAGTTTACGTTCTCACCTTCTTGCGTCACTTCTTTACCATTACTTTCCATATCTAACTGCTGCACGTAAGCAGGTAAGCCGCGAAGATAGTGGTAATAAGGCAGTAGAACATGCGACTGTGCATCGAAAAAGTTTCTGTACCATACGCCTAACAACGCAAGCAATACAGGCATGTTTTCTTCAAGTGGTGCAGTGGTGAAATGGGTGTCCATCTCAAACGCACCGTCAAGCAAGCCTTTGAAGTTATCAAATCCAAGGGCTAGCGAGATAGGTAAGCCGATAGCTGACCACAGTGAGTAACGACCGCCTACCCAATCCCACATAGGGAAAATATTGTCGGCGCTAATACCAAACTCGGTAGCCGCTTTAACGTTTGAAGACACGGCTACAAAATGTTTAGCGATATCTTCTTGTGTACCGCCAGATTTTAAGAACCAGTCTTTAGCCGTAAGTGTATTTTGAAGCGTCTCTTGGGTAGAGAATGACTTTGATGACATGACCACCAAAGTTTCTTCAAAATCAATGCTAGATAGCACATCGTGAATGTGGCAACCGTCAACGTTAGCAACAAAGTGAACTTTTACGGCATCAACCGTATGCGGCTTAAGTGCCTCGGTCATAATCTTAGGACCAAGGAACGAACCACCAATACCAATCGCTACAATGTGCTTGATAGGCTTGCCGGTATAACCTTTGTGTTCACCGCTGTGAACCGATGCCGTAAACGCTTCAATTTTGGCAAGCGTAGCATGCACTTCAGGCATTACGTCTTCGCCATCTACCAGTACTTTACGGTCTGAGAAATTACGAAGTGCGGTGTGAAGCACAGCGCGACCTTCTGTTGAGTTAATTTGCTCACCAGAAAATATCGCGTCGCGAAGGGGTTCTAGTTTGCACGCTCGGGCAAGGTCGAAAAGCCCTTTAAGCGCGTCATCATTTACACGGTTTTTCGAGTAATCAAGAAAAATGCCGCAGGCTTCAAGCTGCATCTTGTCCGCGCGATTTGTATCTTGTGCAAACCAGTCGCGCATGTGCGCATCTTTTACCGTTGCAGCAATTTCAGACAGTTTTTTCCATTCAGGAAGAGAAGTTAAAACACTCATTGTTTCAATAGCCCTTATGCGCTTAGTTTTTCGCGAAGCATAGTTTCAAGTTTTTCCTGATCTGCGGCGAAGTTTCGGATGCCTTCAGAAAGCTTTTCGGTTGCCATTGCATCTTCGTTCATGGCCCAGCGGAATTCGCTTTCTGTTAAGCGGTCACTTGGTGTTTTTGTCGCGCCATTGTCTTTAAGTTTAACCTCTAACTCGCCAGGCTCGTTTGCCAGTTCTTCTAGCAGGGCTGGGCTAATGGTTAGACGATCACACCCTGCCAACGCTTGAATTTCACCAATGTTGCGGAAGCTTGCGCCCATTACAACCGTGTTGTAGCCGTGCTCTTTGTAGTAGTTATAAATTTTAGTTACAGATACTACACCTGGATCTTCATCTGGCGCGTATGACTCAGTACCGGTCGCTTTTTTGTACCAGTCTAAAATGCGCCCTACGAATGGAGAGATAAGATAAACACCGGCCTCTGCACAAGCTTGTGCTTGGGCGAAGCTAAATAGAAGCGTTAAGTTACACTGAATGCCTTTTTTCTCCAGTTCCTCTGCTGCCTGGATACCTTCCCAAGTAGAAGCAATTTTAATAAGAATGCGTGACTTATCGATACCCGCGTCTTCGTATAGCTGAACCAAACGTTCCGCTTTTTCGATAGTGGCGGCAGTGTCGAATGATAGGCGTGCGTCTACTTCAGTCGAGATTCGGCCTGGAATCGTTGCAGAGATTTCTTTACCAATCGCTACCGCTAGTTTGTCTGCTGCATCGGTAAGCTGCTGGTCGGCGTCGTTTGACTGAAGTTTTGCCCATGCTACAGCATCATCAATTAGGCTTGCATATTGAGGAAGACCAGCCGCTTTTAAAAGTAGCGACGGGTTAGTTGTGGCATCGACTGGTTGATACTTTTTAATGGCATCGATGTCGCCCGTGTCGGCAACAACGGTAGTGATATCACGTAATGAAGCTAACTGATTGCTCATAATTCTCTCTGTTCTTTATCAAAATAAATTTGGACAACTCGCTGGAAAAGCCAGTTGAATAAAACGGTTCGCTTGCGCGTGTGTAGGGTTTCGCGCTTGCGTTCTTTTTACCAGACCTTAATTTTTTAAAAACAGTACTGGTACATGCAGCGCTATGGTAATTGAGGTACGTTCACAGAGGGAGTATCTCAATTATTGTTTGAATAATTATTTGTAACGCTATTTATATCAAACCCGTGTGACAATTCATACATACAATAGCGACAAAATGGCTAATCGGATTTCTCTGTTAAGCCAATTTACGTCTTTCTTATGCCATTTTGCTTTTTGAAGCGTATCAGGTGGTACAATAAAGAGAAATACCATTCCGCATAGATCATTACCCACTCAGCGAGAGTTAAAATGTTCGTAATCGCGGCGTGTTACCGCAGGTATAGTGGTTCTACATCAAGGTGGCACAACAAAGAGTACGGGCATTTTAAACTCGCCCTTCGGGAAGGTCTGGCAAGCTTCCTAGCTTCATTCTGGGAATTTGAAAGGGAACAGCCATTCCTGCATTCCCACGCTTCGCTAGGAAACTTGCCAGCGCCTTCTGAGTGGGCAATTATCTATGCGGATTGGTATAAAAAATTAAGGAGTCGAAATGTTAGTTGTAGTATCCCCAGCAAAAAACCTAGATTTTGAAAGCGAAGTTCCTGTGAGTAAGTTTACTCAGCCTGCCATGCTTGAAGACACTGAACGTTTGATGGAAGTTTGCCGCACCCTATCGCCCGCTGACTTATCATCGCTGATGAAGATAAGTGATAAGTTAGCAACATTGAACGCCAACCGTTTTGCTGAGTTTTCTACGCCGTTTACTCCTGATAATGCACGCCAAGCGATGTATGCGTTTAATGGCGACGTTTACACTGGATTAGATGCCTATTCGCTTGATAGCGAAACAGTAGAATATGCGCAGAAACATCTTCGAATTCTGTCTGGACTATATGGATTACTTCGTCCACTAGATTTAATGCAGGCCTATCGCTTAGAAATGGGCACTAAATTAGCAAATCCAGAAGGCAAAGACTTGTATGCGTTTTGGGGTGATCGCATTACTTATGTGCTAAATAAAGCATTAGAAGCACAGGATGACAACGTGCTGATCAACCTCGCTTCAAATGAGTACTTTAAATCAGTGAAGAAAAAGTCTTTAGATGGCATGATTATTACGCCAACGTTTAAAGACTTCAAGAATGGTCAGTACAAAATTATCAGTTTCTTTGCGAAGAAAGCCCGTGGTCTAATGGCGCGTTATATTCTTGAAAACCGTGTTGAAGACGTAGAAGGTCTGAAAAACTTCGACGTAGATGGGTATGTGTTTAGCGAAGAACAAAGTTCATCAACGGAACTTGTGTTTCTGCGTAACCAAGAAAGTTAATAACACCCATTCATCCATAATCACCTAAAAAGTAGGACATAAACTTGAGCATATTAGTTCGCAATTTACCTAAAACATTTACTCAGGAAAATCTTGAAGACTTGTTTTTCGAGTTTGGCACCATAGCATCTTGTGACTTGGTGATGGATGAGGCTTCTGGCTTATCTAAAGGCTTTGGTTTCGTAGAAATGAGCACGCAAGATGAAACCGACAATGCCATTAAAGCGCTGAATGCAAAGGTTATTGACGGGAAAAAAATTCGCGTTAAATGGTCAAATCAAGAGAAGAAGCAGGCGGCTGCGGAAGATTTTGCTCCTGCAGCACCTAGAGATATACCCGAAAATGTGTGGGGAAATGCTGCTAGCACCAATGATGAGCATGAAAGCTAGTCAGAATAATTGCTAGAAGGCTGATGGTTATTGTTACGATTAATCGTTGCTATGTTGTCAAATCTTGTAGGGCAAAAGACGCCTGTTTAGCGAGACAGAGAGAGTAATATAAACGTTGTTTAATTGTAGAGCCAGCGCGTAGTTACCCTATAGATGTAAAAACGCGCTCGCGCTTTTTCTATTTCACAAAAAAGGGAAAGTTCGCATGTGCCGCATTACCTTTTCCATCATAAACAAAAGCATACAACCGATAAGCCCCAGGCGATTCTGGCGCTTTCAATATTATTTTCTGTGCTTCAGGGTTCTTTATCAGCCCTAATACTTCCTCTGGCACTACTTCACGGTCGCCACCCACTTCTGTCGCTGTGGATTCTTTTCTCACTTCCCATCTAAATTGCAAGGGATCGCCATCGGGATCCACCGCGTTGAGCGTTGCCTCATAACTGTCGCCGGAAAAGAGAAAAACATTATCAAACGCTACTTTATCATCTAAACCAATGGGACTTACCCTAGGTGTACGATTTTCAGGCCATTTTCCTTTCCAGATATAGTGCATCACATCTATAGCTTCGGTGCGCTCTCCTGAGTCGAGAAACATTCCGTACCACGTGCTTGTGCGTTCCTGCTTTTGCCCCCAAAGAAAAACATAGTTGCCAATGAGTTTTTTCTTTTCCGGCTCAATTGCCTTTACGAAGCTTTTCGCGTAGTTGCTGGCCTTTTCAGAACTGGTAGTTTCAACTGGGGCGCCCCATTTAGTTTCATATACTTCCCAGTGACCCACTGCGCCCCATTCAGTGATCATGTAAGGACCTTCATAGCCATACTTTTCAATATATTTAGGAAGATTGACCACGTCAGCATAAAGCTGAAAACTAACGAAATCGAGGGACGGAGCACGGCGCATAATTGCGTCCATGGCTTTTTTGTCAAACCCGGCAATGGTGGTTGTGGTTGGATGATGCGGGTCAATTGACTTAATCAACTCTGCAGCCTCATTAACCGCGTCGTACACTTTTGGGTTAGTAAAATCAAAATTCAGCTCATTTCCAATAAACCAAGTTAGTAGGGCAGGATGGTCTTTGTGAGCCAGCACGCTGGCTTTTACCTTCTCAAGCTGTATAGCGACAGCTTGTTCATCATTATAATCGAAGCCATGTCGTTCACGAGCGAAGTCAATGCCTAAGGAGACGGTCATTCCAAGCTCATGGGCTTTATCTAATAAAGCTTGGGCAGGCATTGCTCCACCGTCTATCGACCAGGTTCGGACTGAATTGGCTCCGTGCGCAGCCAAAGTGGCAAGATCGGCACCGTCTACGCCGGCACCCTTAACTAAATACGGCTTACCATCGCGTAACAAGCTATAGCTCCCGTCAGGGAGCTTACTCACTTCTACGTGCACTGGCTTCGCGGCTATTTCGCCACCTGATAACATAGTGAATATAAATAGCAGACTTCCAATGATGGGGAAACGTTGCACATTGTTCTCCTTTAATCATATTTGCGTCGAAAATACAGCAGAGTGGCTACGTTTAAGAATAACAAAAAATAACGCGCATACTCCTTTCGGTTTATATGCGCGTTGGTTTTGCTTAATTTAAAACTAAGCGATTTTCGCTGCTGTTCAACACTTACATTAGTAGGTGTACCTTACGCGCACGCCAAACGTTCTTGGGCGTGTAAAAAAGCGTGTGTTGTCAAACTGGGTAATAATTGTTGCAGCGGTACGCACTTCATCAAAAAGGTTGTTCGCAAAAGCTTCTACACGAAGTGCACCATCGCCATGGGTATAGCCCATACCCGCATCCACTGTCCAATACGCATCGACAGAATCGTCCAGTCGGCGACGAGGGTTATCAGGGTTTTGATAATCAATGCTGTTGAATATGGTCAAGAATTGAGAGTCGCGCCACCCTGTTGATATAACATAATCGAGGGTGCCGCTGCCTATATCAAAAATTTGACTTAATGAAGCGTTAAGCTGGAAGCGCGGTGTGCGAGGCAGACGATTACCGTCAATAGACTGGAATACGGCTTCGTCTGGCGCTACGTCGGCTTGAAAACGAGAATCCTGTATTTCTTGGCTATTCTCAATCTCCGCTTCTAGCCAAAGTGCAGTCCAATTAAAGTTAATGTCGTAAGGTAGCTCAAACTTACCGTCGAACTGCATACCATAAATTGCTGAGTCTGCAGCGTTAAAACTAAACGACACTACCAGAGCTCCTGGCGTTGCATCAAGTGGGTCAACAGGTGCGCCAGAGTTGAACTCAAGGGCTTGTTCAACCGATAGCAGGTTGGTAAACACTTGGTCGCGATAATCATTATAAAACGCCGAGAAATTAAAGGTGGTAGGAATATCACCAAGATCGAACTCATTCTTCGAGCCAACCTCGAACAATGTAACGCTTTCTTCTTGATAGGTTGGAGCCAATGTTAACCCAGTTGTCGGATCGCTAAATGTATCGTTAAATCCACCTGATTTGTGACCTGTAGCAATCAAACCATACAACAATTGATCGTTGTTTAAGTCATGTTCAAGTCTGATACGCCAGTCCACAAACTCATTGTCTATACGACCATCCTGCACGGTTATTGAATTGTTTGGCGAGATAGGTACTGCGAAGGAGTGAGTACCATCTTCATTACAGATAAGTCCATCGGTGACATCACTGTCTGAACAGGCAGGGCGGTTTTCTGCGCCGCCTTGGGTAACGCCATTAGCAAAGATATCGTCAAGGGTGTCTCTGTCACCAAACTGAGCGATACCGTCAAAGTAGAAGGCTAAGAATTCGTCATCAGAGACGTTACCATCTCCATTTTGATCTGGATCGTAAATAGAGCGCCCAAACCCAGCGAACTGGAAGCCCTCGGTGCCTACTCTGGCACCCATACAGCAACCAAACGGATTACCGGTGTTAACATCAAAGCCACCGAGCGCAAAAGCGTAGCGCGCATTCACACCTTGTCGCGTCTTAGTATCTTTGGTGTAACGCAAGCCTAACGTTAGGCGTGTATCCGCACTGAACTCGTAGGTGGCGTCACCATATATCGAGAATGAATCGGTATCGGTGTTTGGCTGATTAAATTCAGCACCCTGAAAAAAGCCGCCGCGATCCCCCGCTGATGCTAGGAACGTTTGTTGACGTTCGTCAAACAAAAAGATGCCAGCAGTGTAGGTGAGTCGGCTTGCATCGTCGTCAGACAATACACGTAGCTCGTGGATGATTGACTCAGAATCAGTTAAAAACTGGAAACGAGAGAAATCGTCAAGTGCTTGATCTAACGGGGCGAGGGCATCGAAAACGCCAGGGAAGTCCGGTGATAATGGCGTTGCGGCTTGATAGTCGTAAATTAGGTCGCGATAGCTTCCATTATATTCCAGCTTAACTTTACCTAAGTCATAGGTGACCTCAAGCTTGAAGCCATCGTGAATAGTATCTTGGATGGGAGAAAAACCGCGGCCCACTACGTCACGAGGGTCTTCAATGGTGTCAGGGTCTATGCCAAGACCAAGTGGCAAGGCGTAGTTTGTGCCGGTGTAACCCGTGCCTTGCTCTCTAGCAAAGTCGTAAGACATGTAAATGCTTAAGTCGTCATTAGGTTCGTAAAGCGCTTGAAGCCTTAAGCCTAGATTATCAGCGGCTTCCGCTAGTTCAAGATTCAGTGGGCCAACATCATTGTAATACGAGTCGTGGTCGGTTTTGATACCGGCAACGCGAAAGGCCAACACGTCATTTACGGGAATGTTTAATGCGCCGGTTACCGTTCGATGGTTGTAATTACCGAACTCAACTTCGGCACTGCCATTCCACTGACCAATAGCTGGGCGCCAAGGGATGATATTGACAGAGCCAGCGGTCGCATTTCTTCCGCGCAGTGTACCTTGAGGACCAACGTTTACCTCAACGCGAGATATATCGAAAAACGCTGAACCGATACCAGAGGGGCGTGGTATGTACACGCCGTCTAAATGCGTCGCCGCAGCCGGGTCACCGAGCTCTGTGTTATTAGAGCTTCCTATCCCTCGAATCCATACTTCAACGTTACCCTGATTGTTACCGATTTCTAAACCGGGAATAGACTCAGAAATATCGGTAATATCCTGGATACCTTGCGCTTTTAGGTCTTCGCCAGAAAAAGCAAATGCCGTTCCTGCCAAATCTTGAATGTCTTGTGACCGACGTTCTACAGTTACCACAATGCGCTCTAAGTCGGCTTTCTTTTCTTCCTCAGTTTTCTCTGAATCTTGAGCAAGCGTTGATGCGCTACCAAAAACGATGGAAGAGGCCAAAATGCAGCGTCCAAATGCTCTTATCAGGTTTTCTGCGAAGACCGATGTTGTATTTATTGGCATGTCATTAAAATCTCGATTAAAAAATTTCATTTTCGACCTCCCTATTCCACGATGGAGAAGTTAACGTTGTCGTAGAAGACACCGCTAGGGTTATAGTCAGTAGCTGAATTAGAGAAACCAAATTGCAGGATTTGACCGTCTAGACTTTCGTCTAGTGTCGCCTCCACAGTGTAGCGCGCCCACTCAGTGTTACTTACCTCGCTTACATCAACTCTCACATCCACACTCGAAGCAAAACCGTTGTTAGGGTCGAGTACTCTAATGTAGGCATAGGCTGTCGTCGGTGGGGCAATCCCTCCTTCAAACGGTGCTTTAGCGTCAAATGAGAATACGTAGGTACCGGCGTCAGACGCGCTGAACACGGTCTCCTGGAAACTCGCTGCTTCAATCACCAAGCTATTAGCGTGGTCACCGTTATTGTAATCACTGAATACGTTTAAGTACTGAGTACCTTGCGCTTCACCGGCTTCGCCAGAGGCATAGCTTGTGAATCCGCCTGTATTATTGGGGGAGGGGAATGGACCGTAACTATAGGCGAAGTTACCGTCAGCAAATACCGCTGCAAAGCTCAGCCATCCGTCACCAATTTCCCCTGCGCCGGCGTTACCAGATTCGAAATCTGTTTCGTAGAACACACCAGGTAGTGCCTTATCAAAGTCAACGTTATCAACAATGATGGCTGAAGGCGCAAAGTTGGTTGTCCTAGAGGTGAAACCAAACTCTAGTAATTGGCCTGCCATGGCGTCAGTAATGTCAAAGTTGACGCTATAAGTTTGCCAGGCGCTACCTGATATTGCCGACAGGTCAATTTCTACCCTTGCGGTGGTTGAAAATCCATTGCTGGGATCTAACGTCTGTACATAGGCGGTGGCTATTGTAGGGTCAGCAATTGCGCCTTCGCTTGGTGTCCTTGCATCAAAGCTAAAGGTGTAAGTACCGGCGTCTTCCGCAACCAAATTAAATTGTTGGAACGTTGCCGCTTCTATAAATAAGCCATTACCATGATCGGCATTGTTATAATCATTAAACAATACCAGCTGTTGTGTGCCCTGCGCAGCATCGCCTTGTCCCACGGCAATATTAGCAAAGCTATTAGAGTTGAGAGGGGTACCAAATGGTGCACCATAGTTGTAAACAAAGCTTCCGTCAGCAGTAAAAGCTGTACCAAAACTCATCCAGTTATTACCTAATGCAGTGGCTTGAGGGTCAACGCCTTCAAAATCCGCATAAAAACTTAGCGGTAGCACTTCTTCTTCCACGATATCGGTAAACGGCTCCCAACGAACGTTATCGATAGTGAACGAAGTGGTGGCATTAACATCCGTAACTGAAAGCACCAAACCTGCACTGACTGTCGTGGTGTTAAGTCCAGCGTTGATAAGTTGATTAAGAGGAATTTCAATTTCCTGCCACTCACCATCAGCAGGTCGGCCCAAGTCTTGTGGTCCACTTGTGCACGGGAACACACAGTCTATTTGCATCGTAATAGTGTTTGTGTCGCTACCAAAGTCTGAGACAAACAAGTCAAACACCACTGCGCCGTTATTGTAGCCTGCTAAGTTCTGAGGGTCTGTTGCGATAAACCATACGCCGTTTTCTCCATCGCCATTGAAGGTGATATCGATAACTTGGTCTCGTAATGCATCGTCGCTGGTGACAATTTCCCATTCTATTTTATTAACACCATCGGGGTTGCTACCATCGGTGTAGGTTTCAAAACCAGAACCGCTATCAACTGCGCCGATACCGAAGGTCCAGAAAGGGTCAACCTCATCTATAAATACGTTTTGCGGTACGGTAGTAATTCGAACAATACCACACGGCTCAGATTGTGGAGTTCCGCATACGAGTCGTATATTGTCGAACCGCATTTTCGCAGCGCCGCCTACTGGTTCAAGTACAATGAGGTTTACGACTTCCTCAACATTCATTGGACCGCCGCCAAAGGCACCAATATTGCTCTGGATAACGTCACTTAGTGCTAGCGATACTGATGTCCATTCATCAGTAGGAAGGTTAGCAAGCGGCACTTGAGTAAATCCAATATTTGGAAAGCCGCTGTCAACGCCCACTTGCAGCGCGGTCGCTTGTGTGTCGGCACCGTCGATGTACACGTCAAATTTTAATTCGCCGCCATAAAACTCGTTGTTGTCGGCTCTACCCATTCCAAACAATTCGAAGGTATTGCCTTCTGGGTCGTTTATTTGGATATTTCCACCGCCACTGGTCGTGACCTCGATTACCGTACCTCTCGTCGTGTCATTTGACTCGACTTCAGCAACCGTTAGCGCACCGTCATTGTCGAAAACACCGATGCCCAAAGGTCTTTCGCTGTTAGTGCCGCTAAATAACACGCCCGGCGCGTCGTCATACAGAGGGAAAGTATTTACGACTACATCTTGTGGGGCCGGCGTACCGTCGCCTCCTTGGGTGATAACAAACGGGTCTACCTCATCAATACTATTTTCGCATCCAAGACCATCGCCTACAGGTGGTAGAGGGCATTGATAAACACGGATATAGTCAACCAAAAGTTGCCCAGGAAATACGTCTGCGTCATTGGGATTAGGGACACCTGCAGGATTGCCTCCAACGGCCAAATTAACAATAAGGTGTTGGTCTTCATTAAAAGGCGCATCGTCCTCACCAGAAAGAAAACCCTCCATCTGGTCTTTGAAGTAGTAATTCCAATAGGTATCTCTGCTGATAGTGAAATAGTGATCACCGTCTACAAACCAACGAATGCGCTGTGAGTCCCACTCAACCGCGTATTGGTGAAAACCGTCAGTAGGGTCGATATCGTAGGTTTTAGACTCGCTTACATTCAGTGGAAATCGCTGACCAAAGTGAGCTGTCCCTACGACAAATGGCGTAGCCTGACCAAAGCTTTCCATGACGTCTATCTCACCACGCGCTGCCCACTCTCCAAATGGCGAAGGATCGCTGCCGAGGGTCCAAAAAGCGGCCCAAAGTCCAACACCCTCGGGAACTTTAATACTCGCCTCTATTCGACCATAAGTAAAATCGAACAAGCTCTGAGTTCGCATGCGACCGGAAGTGTAGGCAAAATTAGGATCTGGAGAGTCACCAACACGTGCTTCAATGACTAAAGTTCCATCCTCTACAGTGATATTGTCGGCAGTGTAGTATTGTAGTTCGTTGTTACCCCACCCTGGCGGTAATCCTACTGATGTGCCGTCTCCGACTTGAATTTCCCACTTGCTCGTATCTACAGCGGAGCCGTCGAATTCATCAGCCCAAACAAGCTCGAAATTTGCTGAGGTAGGAGGAGGTGGGTTTTCAAGCTGGCCGCCTATAGCTTCGTCATCATTTTGACAGCCGCTCAAAAGCATGGAAGCGCTTACAATTAACGCTAAACTTAAAATATCGAGAGTTGGTCTGCTCATGTATTTTTCTCTTATTGACAGGACTGATGGTGAATACTCTTGTGCACGTTTATCGCTTTATGTTTGGTTTTTCTGAGCGTTATGTGAGCACCCAACGTTTATATATAGTCAAAAAAAACCAAATTAAAAGAAAAATAATCGTTAATTTAATGTTAATTTTAATGTTGGTGAGGATAAAGTGTTGGACACAGTTGTGTTCGCTTTTGCTCTTTTAAGATATTTAAGAGAAAGTTCTGCAGACGAAGATGTAGATCTTTTGGACGTTTTAAGCGGAAAAAAATATGGTTTCAAAAGCCATTAACGAATGACAGAGATATATTGAATAATCTGATTAAGGCGTGCTGGCAAACGGATATGCCAGCACTAATCAGCTGTTTAACGGGATACTGCCTCTTTCTGTACTTTGGAATTGCGCG
The DNA here is from genome assembly GCF_057552975.1 of Alteromonas sp. 5NW40-0090. Classification (NCBI taxonomy): domain Bacteria; kingdom Pseudomonadati; phylum Pseudomonadota; class Gammaproteobacteria; order Alteromonadales; family Alteromonadaceae; genus Alteromonas; species Alteromonas sp. 5NW40-0090. The sequence continues at coordinate 135,292 of NZ_BAAJLT010000012.1, read as the reverse complement.
CCAACATCACTATTGTCAGCCAAACAATTACACCGCACAAGGCCAAAGCAACACCTACCCAGCCGGTTGAAGAATAGCCATAACCCGCGGATAATGCCATACCAGCAAGCCAAGGTCCCAGCGCATTTGCCGTGTTAAAAGCCGCATGGTTCATGGCGCCGGCCAAAGTCTGTGCCTCGCCAGCAACGTCCATTAGCCTTGTTTGCAGCGGCACCACCATGCCACCACCGATACCAATGAAAAACAGTGATGCTGCCATTAAGTACGGATTCCCCATCGACGCGGCGTAAGCTGCAGCAGATAAGCCCAGTAAAACCTGAAACGTAATCGCTGAGGTCAGTAGCCTGCCTTCAGAATAGCGGCCTGCAATAATATTGCCCAAGGTTACGCCTATGCCATAGATTAGCAATGTAGCCGAGATGCCCCACTCTGGTGAAGAGGTTGTATTAAGGTAAGAGGCACTGAAGTAAGAATACACGGAGAACATGCCACCAAAGCCGATAGCGCCCATGAGTAATACCAGCAGCACGTCTTTGTTTTTTAGCGCTTTAAGCTCGGTTAGCGGTTTGGCATCTGGATTAGGGCCGCGGTACGGTGCGGTTTTCCAGACCATCAATGCAGTAACTAACGCAAAGGCTGAAATAATAAAGAAGCCAGTTCGCCATCCGAACATTTGCCCAATACCGCTAATTGACGGCACACCAATAATATTGGCAATAGCCAAGCCTAAAATGACGTTACTGACTGCTTGCGCCCGCTTGTTTTTACCGGCAATGTCTGCAGCAAAGAGCATGGCAATGCCGAAGTACGCGCCATGAGGAAGTCCAGCAATAAAGCGCGCTATATTCATTGCCCATTCTGACCATGCTAATGCGGTTAGCAGGTTGCCACCGGCATAAAATACCATCATTGAAATAAGCATGGTGCGTCTTGCAAGCCTGGAAAAAAAGATAGTGATAAGCGGCGCGCCCACTACAACACCAATGGCATAAGCACTAATCGCGTGACCGGCGACATTTTCAGTAATGCCAAAATCTTCTGCAAAGTAAGGTAATAAACCCATTGCCGCAAATTCGCTGCAACCAATCACAAAGGTTCCGAAAGCGAGCCAAAAGGTTATAGTGGCCAGTGAGTATTCACCCAATGCTGAGGCCTGCTCTGAAGAGGCCTGCTTTGAAGAGGCTTGGTCAGAAAGAATCTTGTCAGTATGATTCGTCATAAACATCCTTTTGTTCATTGAGTTCAATCAATCACTTGCTTAGTGGCTGTTTTAGCGAGGGTCTGTGAGCTTTGCTGAGCATGTTTACAGTGTCTGTGTGTCGTCAAAGATCAAAAGACACTCAGCAAACTAGCGCTTTGATGAAATACAAAAACCGGCTCAACGGAATGTTTCCCGGTTCTCTTCGAATAGTCGCCGTTATTATCGATAATATTTAGCAACCATCGATAATGTTTAGCAATGATCAACAGCCCAAAGGTTCGTGCTTTTCGTATTCGTTTAATGCAAGAGATCGTAGCATCGCTCAGACAGCAAGTAACGGTAACTGATAAGGTTTCTTAATCAATTCAGCGATTTAAATGTAGTGCTTTTGTTAATAAATTACGCCGGACCGTATTGCGTAGAAAGTTGAATGGGCGTTTAAAAAAGCGAAGGTGACTGTTTTCTGTGCACAAATATTGGTTACCTTTTAGTTCATCACTTTGCCACCTTTTAACATTTGTGATGTATTCGAGTCGTGGCTTGAGTACAACGCCGTATCTATGCCTGCATTGAAAACAAACTTCTTGACTTCGAGGTGTTCTATATATAGAACGTTCTTTAAATGGAACAAAATCAAGATGGTAAGGTGTGAATCAATCAACGCTCAACATCCTCGGTAGGCATTTGCAGAAACTCAGGCAAGACAAAGGTGTCTCGCTGTCGCAATTGGCAGCAGGGGCAGGTATCGCTAAATCTAACCTTTCAAGACTAGAGCAGGGCAATGGCAACCCGACGCTAGACACCATTTGGCGGTTAGCTAAACAACTGAACGTTCCGTTCGGTCAGCTAGTTCAGCCTCTTAGCGCAAGCGTTGGAGAAAAGGGGATAGAAGTTCGTTTAATTGAGCAAGGGCAAGGTATGCCGAACGTTGATGCCTATTGGATGTCGGTTGCACCCAATACCTTTCGAGAGGCAGAAGCTCACGCCACAGGAACAGAAGAAACGATTACCGTTGTTAGCGGCTCTCTAGAAGCTGGGAATAGTGGAAATACTCAATGGCTGCATCCGGGACAAAGTTTAGCATTTAACGCTGATTTGCCTCACGTATACAAAACGCGAGACGAGTGGGCGACATGTCTTATCACAATCGTTTATCACAAAGAGGCAAAGGAATGAGCCAACTTTCACCAAAAAACGGACTTAAGCAAGGAATTATTGACGGGCTACCTTTGCTGGGTGGCTACATTCCGGTAGCTATTTCATTTGGCGTGATCGCAGTTCAAGCCGGTTTTTCTACGCTGGAAGCCACGCTAATTTCCATATTCATTTACGCAGGCGCGTCGCAGTTTCTTTTGGTCGCCATGGTCGCATCAGGTGCGCCACTTTGGCTAGCGGTTTGTATGACGTTATTAGTTAATGTACGTCATGTGGTTTATGCGCCCAACTTGGTGCCTTATTTACCGCAAAGTAAGGCTTGGCCCTATTTAATGCATGGCCTTACTGACCAGATTTTTGCGCTAGCCCATACTCGCTTGCCGCTAATGGACGATGCTAAAAAGGTAGATTGGTTTAAAGGTGTATCGATGGTGGCGTGGCTTAGCTGGATCGTAGGGACGGCGCTTGGCGGTATCGCAGGAGACTCCCTTACCCAACAATGGCCAATATTAGACAGCGTGATGCCCTTTGCCTTACCTGCACTTTTCCTTGTGCTACTCGCGCCTAAATTCTCAAGTAAACTGTGGAGCGTTACCTTGCTCGTTACAATGACGGCGGCTCTCTTTTTGGCTCTCAGCGCCTTTAAAAACGCTGCAATTCCAGTGGCAGCACTAAGCGGTGCGATAACCTTTTATCTTCTCACCTCGCACGTTGAAAGGAAGCAATCTCATGCACGTTGATATCTGGATTGCTATTGTTGTTGCGGCCATCGGAACATATGCATTGCGCGTAGGCCCGTTGCTGTGGACTCAGCGTCATTTTAGTAAACATAAGGCCAATAACACAGAGGCGCGTTTACCTACGTGGCTAAGCGTGTTAGGGCCGTTGATGATTGCCGCCATGCTAGGAGCGTCACTTATTCCAAAAGCACCGTCAGCGGCGAGTTGGATTGCAACCGCAATAGGCACTGTTGTCACTGTGCTTGTCTGGCGCAAATACAAAAGTTTGGGGCTGCCAGTATTTTGTGGCGTGCTTTCTTTCGGTATAGCTTTTGGTATAGCTCGTGGTATAGCTTTGGTTTAGCGCCGGGCGTAGATGTTAAGTTGCTGGGCTAAGACTTATTCTTACCCAAGGCTTTCTCGCCCCAAATTTCTTCCAATCGCTGGTCACGCCCACAGTTCCATCGGTAGAACTTATAGCGAACGGGACTTTTTTTATAAAAATCTTGATGGCCAATTTCGTCGCCTTTTATCGGGTAAAAGGTAGAAGCATCGAGTATGGGCGTTACCACCTTTTTATTGGGAAACCGGGCTACCACGTCAGCTTTTGTTTTTTCTGCTATCGCACGTTCTTTATCGTTTGCCACAAAGATGGCGCTTAAGTAACTAGGTCCCTTATCACAAAACTGACCTCGGTCATCGAAAGGGTCAATGTTGACCCAAAAATGATCGAGAATATCATTATAAGAAAGCATATCGCCGTCGTAGGTGATCTTTACCGCCTCAAAGTGTCCCTTGTGGTTGCCATTATAAGTCGGATTTGGCGCGCTTCCGCCAGTGAACCCCGACACCACATCAGTAACCCCTTCTAGTTTTTCAAAATCAGACTCCATGCACCAAAAGCAGCCCCCAGCTAATATAGCCTCGTCGGCACTTGCTGATGGCGTAAAAATCGAAGCGCTCAACGCTGTGCTAATCACTACTGCAGAGAGTGTTAACTTCATCATTCACCTTTCATGTGTTGGTTTAACGTTGTAGCGACCTTCACGTTTAAGTCTTCAGGTCCTAGTTTGCGAAGATATACGGTTAACGAATAAAGAACGGTTTAAGCTGAAATTAATTTCATCGCAGTGCAGCGAGTTAATTCGATTTTGTTTTACAAGCGTACATTTTTTACAAACGTACATTGCGAAGCTTGATGCTTGGCGCGAAAGCTTAGGTACTGAAAAGACTAGGAGGATGTAAGTAAAATTTTCATCTCACTCTGTAGTCTTCTTTCAAAAAGGGAACTGTCTTTGATTTCACCATTTACAAGACGGGGCTGTAAAGCCGCTATGACAAGGGGTAGAGCGATTTCTTATGATCGGCAGAGCACTTGCATCTTATTCAAGTACATGAAAATAAGTTTAGTTAAAATGAAAGGAAAGATGATATGTCGATAGTCAAATCAGGAAGTGCAGCATATAAACCTTTAGGTAAAAAAGGGAAGGGCAGTATTTCTACACAAACCGGTGCTTTATCAAACCAGCCTTATGGTTTTAACACGCGGTTTGAAGATGGAAAGGGAACCAACCCCGAAGAATTAATTGGTGCGGCGCATGCGAGTTGTTTCACCATGGCACTTTCTTTTGCACTTTCAGACGCGGGATATGATGATGGCGAGTTAAATACCACTGCAAAAATCAGTTTAGAGAAAAACGATGACGGCTTTGAAATTACTCAATCGGCACTAAGCTTAGATGCTGAGGTTGAAGGGATTACCGAAGATGAGTTTGAGAAAATTGCACAGGAGGCAAAAGAAAATTGCCCAGTATCTCAACTTCTTAATGCCAACATCACATTGGAATACCGATTGAATATCGAATAAGGGATAAAGGGTATTACTATCCTTATCGAAGATAGGACTCGCTTTGTTAGACACTCGCTTTGTTAGACAAGACCAGGCAAGTTGTTTTTATCAAGTGAAGTATAAAAAAGCGGCTTTTGAAGCCGCTTTTTTACATAAGATATTGATCGTATAACATGAGGTGGCGTTAGTTTATTTCCCAATTACGCCACATGCTACGCGGTCGCCACCACCACCTAACTTTTTAGGTGAATCAGAGTAATTGTCGCCACCTGCGTGAATCATTAAGGCGCGGCCTTCAATATCATCTAACTCAAGCTCTGGTGCAAAGATAGGCTGGGTAGCGTTTCCATTTTCATCAACATAAAGCACGGGTAGATCGCCCTCGTGACCCTTTTCAGACCAGGGAGCACGGTGTTTACCGGTATCTTCTGGATCGAAATGGCCGCCCGCTGCACCGCCCAAGACTTTTTTTCCATCTTTCATCACTGGTGAACAATCACCATTTTGGTGGACATGAAAGCCATGAATGCCCGGGGTTAATCCTGAAAGATTTGGCGTAAATACTACACCGTCATCGTCGTAGCTGCTCACCATTACCGAGCCCATGCTCATCCCTGTTTCCAGGTTATTCATTATCACTTCCTTTCCATCGATTTCATGATGGCCTGCGAAACTGCTCGCACTTAACATTAATGTTAGTGAGCCTGCTAAGGTTGATAATAAACGTTTCTTCATCGTGTTCTCCTTCACTCAATTATTAACTAATTTGTTAAAAGCATTGAAGTTAGATGAGCATAAAGTGAACCAGTGTGGCTCATAACTCAGGGATACTACGCAAGACAAGGAATACTAAGGCGTTAAAGCGACAACCGAGTTGTGTGTTAGCGCACAGCTACTGGCATTTACGGAAATCATTATATTGGTTACGTGAAAAAGTTACCGACCATTACATTACCTTTTTGGCTTTTCCTTATTAATTTCACTCTCTTTGAAGGTAGCCTCTTCATATAGCCTTTGGATATGCAGCCTCTCTATAGGTAGGCGGTACTGTCATACAGAAGTTACAGTGTTAAAACTCAGTAACAATATGGCAGTAGCACTTTTTTCCTATTCGACTTACAGTTAGCTCATATTACATAAGCAAGGGCATAGGCATGTATACACTTTATGGTTACCCGAAAACCCGCTCGGTGCGCGTGGCATGGGCATTGGAAGAGCTAGGTTTACCTTTTGACTTCAATTTAGTTGACTTAAAACAAGGGCAACACCTGTCAGAAGAATACAAAGCCATTAGTCCAGCATCGAAAATTCCAGCGCTATCGACACCGGAAGGTACCTTGACCGAGTCAGCTGCTATCGTCACTTTTTTAGCTGAACGTCACGGAATGCATGAATTTATCCCAGAGCCTGGTAGCTTCGAGCGAGCCAAATATGAAGAAATGATGTTGTTTCTTACCAATGAGTTAGAGCAACCGATTTGGAATTTGGCAAAGCACACCTTTGCATTACCTAAAGAGCAAAGACTTGAACAAATGCGTGATGTAGCGGTGTGGGAGTTTAAGCGCGTGTTGCCCGTATTTTCTTCTATGCTGGGCGAGAAAGAATTTGTATGCGGCACCATGTTTACCATGGCCGACATAATAGCAGGTCATATTTTGGCGTGGGCAAAAGGCAGCAAACTAGATATCACGCTAAACGGTAAAACAGACAATGTAGCCGCGTACGCGCAGCGTGTGTTAGGCCGTGATGCGTACGAGAGGGCGTGGCGAAAAGAGATGGCTCATTTGCCTGAATAAATAGTGCAGCCCGAAAAACCTTACATGGATAGATACCGTGTGAACCTGTGACTTATTAAGTAAACGCTGAATTGTATTGTATCGGCGGTATGCCTGATATCTGGCGTCAGGTACGCATTATTAGGTTTAAATGCGCTTATCACGGGATATATAGAATCAAGAAAACACATAACGACAGCGCTTTTTTCGCAAAATATAAGCAAAAACAGCGACAAAATAACAAGGGAACAAAAAATGAAAGCATTTAAAACACTACTTGTAAGTAGTGCTGTAACCATGGCATTGGGCCTTAGCTCAGCTGTGGCACATGAACACAATCACGCAAATACGCAGAATTCATCAAAAAGTACTTCAGCGTCAAAAGAAGCGTCTGAGCACGAAAAACTTTTTGCGTTATTTGCAGCCGCTGACCAGCGTGATATTGAGCTAAACCCAATCATGGCCATTTTTCGCGGCGACATGCGTTACGCCGACAGAATGGGCGACTTCTTGACAGACTCTCACGCTTTAGCGGGAAAAACAGCGACATTGCTGAATTTGTCAGAGCTCAAACACATTGACCGCAGTAAGTTAAGCGACACCGATAAACTCGCCTACGACGTATTTAAATACAACGAAGAGCGCTCGCTAAAAATGTCTACCGACGAGGTTGAAGCGCTAACGGAAGTGCGTCCTATCAATCACTTCAGTGGGTTCCACACCTTCTACCCGACCTTCGCGAGCGGAAAGGGCGCAGCGCCATTTAAAACAGTAGAAGATTACGAAAATAACTTATCTCGCCATAAGGATTACATTGCTATTTCTGACCGCGCTATCGGAAAGTTCCGCGAGGGCATGGAAAGCGGTGTTCTTGAAACTAAGCTGACAATCGATCGCGTGATCAAGCAGTTCGATACTCAGCTGGCTATCCCAATTAAAGAGTCACAGTTTTGGGGGCCAATTACTATGTTCCCAGAAAGTTTCTCTGACGAAGAAAAAGCCCGTTTAACCGCTGACTACGAAAAAGCGACGCAAGAGATATACGATGCAACCACGCGTATACGCGACTTCCTTCGCGATGAGTATTTGCCTGTTGCCCGCGAGAGCATTGGCCTTAGCGATATGAAAGGTGGTGCAAAGCTTTATCAATTGATGGTGGAAGGTTCAACGACACTGCCAATGACGCCTGATGAATTGCATAACCTTGGTTTAAAAGAAGTTAAGCGTATTAAAAATGATATGCTTGAAATTAAGGACGAAGTGAAGTTTGAAGGGACATTAAACGAATTCTTCGACTATGTACGTACCGATCCTAAGTTCAAGCCCGAAAGCCGCGAAGCGCTCACACAGAGCTATTACGATATTGGCCGTGAAGTTGATGAGAAAATTGATCAGTACTTTTCACTATTGCCGAAGTCTGAGTTAGAAATAAAACCCTACGATCCTGCTATCGAGCAATTCAGTGCGGGTGGCTCATATCAGCCGGGCACGCCAGACGGCTCTCGTCCAGGTACTTTCTACTTTAATGCCTACGATTTGCCTAGCCGCTTAACCACCGGCAACGTTACCTTGTACCTACACGAAGGCGCTCCAGGTCACCATTTCCAAGTGAGTCTAGCGCAAGAAAATGAAGCGCTACCTTCATTCATGCGCTTTAGCTTCCTACCAGCCTTTGGTGAAGGTTGGGCGCTGTATTCTGAAACACTAGGGTATGAAATGGGGTTCTTTGACGATCCATGGAATCGTTATGGCACGCTTCAAGATGAACAGCTGCGCGCCATGCGTTTAGTGGTAGACACAGGTATTCACGCGAAAGGTTGGACCCGCGAGCAAGCCATTGACTTTATGCTTGATAACTCAGGTATGACCCGCACAGAAGTTGTGGCCGAGGTAGAGCGTTATATTGCGATCCCGTCGCAAGCGCTATCTTACAAAGTGGGCGCGCTTAAAATTCAAGAATTGCGCGCGCGCGCAGAGAAGGCATTAGGTGATGATTTCGATATCCGTGAGTTCCACGCACAAGTGTTAAACACGGGCGGCATTCCACTTGCTATTCTTGAGCAGAAAATTGATCGCTGGATAGCTAGTCAAAAAAGTTAGGAATAATACCTTTATTTAAACTTTTTACAGCGCAATCAGCGTTAAGTTAAGAACAGTAAAAAGCCGATATTCAACGTAAAGCCAGTAATATTCAGGATTACTGGCTTTTTTGTTTTTGCGACTAATGGCAGTGATATTGTTTAAAAGCTTCACTAGAGTATTGATACCAACCCGCATAGATTATTACCCACGCAGCGAGATTGAAAATGTTCGTTATCGCGGCGTGTTACCGCAGATATAGTGGTACTACACCAAGGTGACACAACAAAGAGTACGGACATTTTAAACTCGCCCTTCGGGAAGGTCTGGCAAGCTTCCTAGCTTCATTCTGGGAATTTGAAAGGGAACAGCCATTCCTGCATTCCCACGCTTTGCTAGGAAACTTGCCAGCGCCTTCTGAGTGGGCAATTATCTATGCGGATTGGTATACGTGAACAATGGTTACGAAATTTAAGGGAGAATAAAGTGGAGTTAGGACTATTTTCGTTAAGTTTAACGGTTAAAGACATCAGCAAGTCGAAGGCGTTTTATGAGGCCTTGGGCTTTGAAGCCATGCCTTCATGCGGCTCGGTGGAAGATAAATGGTTAATGATGAAAAACGGCACCACCATGATTGGGTTATTCGAAGGGATGTTTGAAGATAACATTATGACCTTCAACCCAAGTGATGTTAGGGCGCTTCAGGCAAATCTAGTTGAACAAGGCATCGCTTTAGATGTGCCTGTGAAGGGCGATAGCGGCCCCGGGCATCTCATTGTTAAAGACCCGGACGGCAACGCTATCATGTTCGATCAGTTTTAAATTCGCGCTGCCAGTTCAGCGCCTTGACGGATTGCGCGTTTAGCATCAAGTTCAGCCGCTACATCAGCACCACCGATAATGTGTACGCTAAATCCTGCTTCTTCTAGAGGTTGCTGCAAAGGCTTAAATGGCTCTTGGCCTGCACATACAATAACATTATCGACAGGCAATACTTTGGGTGTGTCGTTGATCAGTACGTGAAGGCCTTCATCGTCTACTTTCTCGTAGCTCACGCCGTTTATCATTTGAACATTGTGGTGTTTCAATGATTGCCTGTGGATCCAGCCCGTTGTTTTGCCTAGCCCTTTGCCTACTTTAGACGTTTTACGTTGTAGCAGATACACTTCCCGCTCAGAAGGCTCTATGGCTTTTTCTTTTAGTGCGCCAGGAGCAGAATAATCTTTATCTATACCCCAGTGCGCCAGCCACTTTTCTTTATCTTTGGCTAAATGTTCGTGTTCTACTAGGAATTCCGCTACATCAAAACCAATGCCGCCAGCGCCAACAATAGCTACTTTCTTGCCTACTGGCTTGTGGTCGCGCAATACGTCTAAATAACTCATCACTTTAGGGTGGTCGTGCCCTTCAATTGTAAGCGTACGAGGATTAATACCGGTGGCTAGCACCACTTCATCAAACCTCTCATCGGCAAGGCTTTCTGCGTTAATCTCGGTGTTAAGGTGAACCGTAACGCCCACGCGAGCTAGCTGATTGTCAAAGTAGCGTAGGGTTTCGTAAAACTCTTCTTTACCCGGCACTTGCTTGGCGTAATTAAATTGACCGCCAATTTCACTGGCTTTATCAAATAGATGTACCTCGTGACCGCGCTCTGCGGCATACATGGAAAACGCCAAACCCGCAGGCCCTGCACCTACTACCGCTAGTTTTTTCTTATTTTGCGTAGGCGGGAAGGTAAGTTCGGTCTCGTAGCACGCTTGTGGGTTTACCAAGCAACTTGCACGCTTTTGTTCGAATGCATGGTCTAGGCAAGCCTGGTTACAGGCAATACAAGTGTTGATTAGCTTAGACTCATTGCGCATAGCCTTCGCTACAAAGTGAGCGTCAGCCAAGAAAGGTCGCGCCATCGATACCATATCAGCATGGCCTTGTGCGAGTACCGATTCTGCAACTTCAGGCGTATTGATACGGTTAGTGGTAATAAGAGGAATAGACACCTCTTTTTTCATGCGTTCGGTTATCCAGGTAAACGCTGCACGTGGCACAGATGTGGAGATAGTGGGTACCCTTGCCTCGTGCCATCCAATGCCGGTATTAATTAGCGTAGCGCCTGCTTTTTCGATTTCTTTGGCTAAATATACAACCTCGTCCCACTTAGCTCCGCCTTCGACTAGATCCAACATAGACAAGCGATAAATAATAATGAAGTTAGTGCCCACTTTCTCGCGTACACCTTTTACTATTTCTATTGCCAGGCGAGCTCGGTTTTCTAGGCTGCCACCCCATTCATCATTTCTATGATTGGTGCGCTCACAGAAAAACTGATTTATGAGGTAGCCTTCAGAACCCATAATTTCCACGCCGTCATAGCCTGCTTGCTGGGCAAGGGCTGCACATTTTACGTAGTCTTTAATTGTGCTTCTTACGCCACGTGAGGACAATTCGCGGGGCTTAAAAGGGGTAATGGGCGACTTCATCGGTGAAGCCGAAACAGAAAGTGGGTGATAACCGTAACGGCCTGAATGCAATATTTGCATGCAAATTTTGCCGTCTTCCTTATGCACAGCGTCGGTAATAACACGGTGCTTTTTCGCGTGGCGAGAGCGGGTCATTCTGCCAGCAAAGGGCGCTACCCAACCTGAAATATTAGGGCTAATACCACCTGTTACGATCAGCCCCGCACCACCTTTTGCTCGCTCAGCGTAAAACGCAGCAAGTTTGTCAAAACCGCCTTTCTCTTCTTCCAAACCTAAATGCATTGAACCCATTAGGGTACGGTTGCGAAGTTGAGTAAAGCCCAAATCTAACGGAGTTAATAGGTTAGGAAAGTAAGGTGAGAGCTGTTCTGAATTGTGGGCAGACTGCGGTATAACTGTCTGAGGTACGTTCTGAGATACAGTCTGAGACGAGGACGTATTCATAATTATTCTCTGTTTTATTTGCTATGAAGGCAAGTTAGTGCATGTTGCTCTTTGCTACGGCGCAGTGCTCATCTGTCTTTCGTGATTTAAGTGCTAATGGCTACACATAATCCGACCACACTAACTTGCCCGACCAGTTGCTTTGATTATTTACCACCACATTCAATTGGTAAAGTGCAGTTACCAAATTTTTAACATAATAAAAAAGCGAGATACCGGGCTAACGGATATCTCGCTTCGTTAATCACTACTTTTCATCACAATAATGAAAGCGTTACAGATGAGCGCTTACTTATGATATTGGCGTTATTAAGGCAGTGCTCGCCTTATAGATTACTCGTCAACGTACATTTTCTGCTGAAACTTCAGCGTTTGTTTGCTGCTACCTTTTTGAACGTCAATCTCAAACCTGAAGGTTTCCTGATCGCGAAATGGCAGCACGGCAAGGTAATAGATAGCATCACCTTCTTCCACCTTTTTGAAAGTCAGCTTACGCGAGTTACCTAACAGATTCTTAGCCGTACCTGTTACATCTGCCCGTTGCGCTTCACCGGAAATTTTGTCTAACACCGAAATGTTAACTAACGCATTAAACTTACTTCTTACAATGCCGTAGCTAGCCGCCACTTCAGGTGTGAGAAATGGCGTACTCACCACCATGTAGTGAACATCCCATTCACCAAGCGTTTGCTTCTGCTCGGCAAACGCAGAAAAACTTAAGCATGACATAGCCATCGCAAGAAGTGCTACGTAAGTTTTTTGGATTTGATTTATTCTACCCATGATCGAAACTACCTCTGCCTTCATCTTATTTTCAATTCTTACCCATTACAGCTTGTTTTGCTCTATGAACCAAACTGCAAGACCAATGCTTTCCCTAACAGTGCCTTCAACTGACATTAGTTACATAGGGAAAGTGTCTTGGATCAGAAGCTGTAAAAACTGTAATGCGATGATGGCAATAAGCACTGATAAGTCCAAACCGCCTAATGGTGGAATGACTTTGCGTATTGGCGCTAAAAACGGCTCGGTTAGCTGATACAGAACATAGTCAACCGGAGACTGACCTTGAGACACCCAGCTCAAAATAGCGCGTAATAGCAACACCCAGAACATTAACGACAGGGTTTCTTTTATCACGCCAATCACTGATAAAATCGCAATGCCGACTGGGTTTAGACTACCGCCAAACATTAACCCTAGGGTTATTAGCTTAAGCGCGCATACCGCTACCGCTAACACAAAGGTAGCGGTGTCGAACCTGCCGATTGACGGAATAATACGGCGCAACGGCCCCACGATAGGGTGGGTTGCTTTTACTACAAATTGACTCATTGGGTTATAAAAATCTGCTTGAACCATTTGTAACCAAAGGCGCAGAATAACCACCATCAAATAAAGGCTAAATAAGGTATCAACCAAAAATACCGTTGCGTTCATGTTGTGTTTTTCCTAAAACGTTATAGCTGTTTTGCCATTTCTTCAGCACGAGCTACTGCGGCGCGCATCGACTTGCTGACAATATCTTTTAAACCTTCATTAATGAAAGTGTTAACGGCTTCTGCGGTAGTGCCGCCCTTAGACGTAACTTGGGCACGAAGCTCGCTTAATTCAAGGTCTGGGTTGTTACAAACCATTTCGGCTGCGCCTAACATCGCTTGTTGAACCATTAAGCGAGATTGCGCTTTGTCAAAGCCCATGTTCATGGCTTCTTCCTGCATATTTTGTAAGAACAAGAAGAAATAAGCAGGGCTGCTGCCCGCTGCAGCGATAACGCCGTTAATACCCTCTTCTTTATCTACCCAAACGGTTTCGCCAACGCTGTTCATTACATCGTCAACGTATTGCCTATCCGACTCAGAAACCGTGTCGTCGGCATACATCCCAGACATCCCTTTACCTAACAAGCTCGGGGTGTTTGGCATAATACGAACAACAGGGTATTCACCACCAAGCATTTCTTGCAATCTGGCTACCGGCAGCCCTGCTGCAATGCTCATAAACAACTTGCCCGAAAGGTCATTGTTTTTCTGAAGCTCGCCGCACATATCGCCCATTATTTGTGGTTTTACCGCAAGCACTATGGCATCAGCGAATTGGCAGGCTTCATCGTTAGATTGTGTGGTGTGAATACCAAACTCGGCCTTCAGGCCGTCTAACTTTGGTGTGGAAGGGTTTGCCGCAAGGATGTTTTCTTTCGCGTACCCAGATTTGATAAGACCACTGATGATGCTGCGGCTCATGTTACCCGCGCCAATAAATGCTAATTTTTTCTGTTGCATGTAAATCCTATTTGTTGGTTACGTTTAAGTCTGTGTAGCGAGGCGAAGCGCTCTAGTTTCGTTTACCGAAAATCGCGGTACCTATGCGCACCATAGTAGACCCATGTTGAATCGCTTCTGCCATATCACTACTCATTCCTACGGATAGGGTATCAAAATTGCTCAATGATGTATGGTAGTGGTCGAATAATTCTTTTAGCTTGGACAGTGTGGCGCGCTGCTGCTCTTCACTAGGATCAGCTTTGGGAATCGCCATTAGTCCACGCAAGGTCAGGTGCTCTTGAGAGTTAATAAACTCCACTAGCGCATCTAATTCACTTAGGGCTACCCCTGACTTACTCTCTTCGTCATCAATATTAACCTGAATACACACGTTTAACGGCGGCATTGAGTCAGGCCGCTGCTCGTTTAAGCGGCGGGCAATTTTTTCTCTGTCTACAGACTGAACCCAATCAAAATGTTCGGCGACTACTTTGGTTTTATTCGACTGAATTGGGCCAATCATGTGCCACTCTATATCGCTTAAGTGAGAAAGTTCCTGAACCTTTTCAACACCTTCCTGCACGTAGTTTTCGCCGAACATACGTTGTCCGCCTTCATACGCTTCCATGATATCTGATACGGGTTTTGTTTTGCTAACCGCTAGCAATTTAACGGAATTTGGTGGACGATGTGCACTGGTAGCGGCTTGGTCTATTCCTTTTCGTGCGGAATCTAGTCTTTCTGCTATTGTTTGCATTATTCACCTTGTTTTGGAGAAGTGGTTGTGGATATTACCGAACTTTTGGCTTTCAGTGTTAAGAATAACGCCTCAGATTTACACTTATCAGCGGGCCTACCACCAATAATTCGTGTAGATGGCGAAATGCGTAAGCTGAACGTGCCTGCCCTCGATCACAAACAAGTTCATGGTCTCGTTTATGAGATTATGAATGACATGCAGCGCAAAGAGTACGAAGAAAACCTAGAAACCGATTTTTCTTTCGAAGTAAATGGCTTGTCGCGCTTTCGTGTTAACGCGTTTGTGCAAAACCGAGGCGCAGCGGCAGTATTACGTACTATCCCTAGTAAAGTATTAACCTTGGATGACCTTGGCGCGCCTGAAATTTTTAAGGAAATTATAAATCAGCCTACTGGCATTGTACTTGTGACAGGTGCTACCGGTTCGGGTAAAAGTACCACGCTTGCGGCCATGGTCGACCATATCAACACCCATAAGCGTGAACATATTCTTACCATTGAAGACCCTATCGAATTCGTGCACGACAACAAGCTTAGCTTGGTAAACCAGCGGGAAGTACACCGCGATACGCACTCGTTTAATAACGCTCTGCGCTCGGCACTTCGTGAAGACCCCGATGTTATTCTGGTCGGTGAGCTTCGTGATTTAGAAACCATTCGACTTGCTATATCAGCTGCGGAAACAGGTCACTTAGTATTTGGTACGCTGCACACCAACTCTGCGCCAAAAACCATCGACCGTATTATTGATGTATTTCCAGCGGAAGAAAAAGCTATGGTGCGCTCTATGTTGTCGGAATCATTGCGCGCGGTAATTTCACAAACCCTGCTTAAGAAAGTAGGGGGGGGCCGGGTTGCTGCTCATGAAATCATGGTGGGGATCCCCGCTATTCGTAACCTTATTCGCGAAGATAAAGTGCCGCAAATGTACTCGGTTATTCAAACGGGTCAGGCTCACGGTATGCAAACCATGGATCAGTGTCTTCAGCGCTTAGTGGCGATGGGTGTTATTACCAAACAAGACGCCGCAGCAAAGTCAGTTGATAAACAGTCGATGAATAATTTCTAGAGGCCATTATGTTAGATTCACTACTACAAAAAATGGTCGATACTAACGCATCGGATTTGTTCGTAACGGCGGGATTCCCCGTAAGCGCCAAGATCAACGGCAAACTAACTCCAGTGACGGGAAGTGCAACATCGGAAGAGGCATCGCTGGCGCTGGTTCACGAAGCAATGACCGAAAAGCAGCAGAATGAGTTTCACACATCAAAAGAATGTAACTTCGCTATTGTGCGAGAAGGTATTGGTCGCTTCCGCTGTTCCGCATTTTGGCAGCGTGACCAAGCGGGCATGGTTATCCGCCGCATTGTGACACAAATTCCCAAAGCTGATGATTTGGGTCTGCCGCGAGTATTAAAAGAAATTATTATGTCGAAACGCGGTCTTGTTCTATTCGTAGGTGGAACAGGCACGGGTAAATCCACATCCTTGGCTGCGCTTATTGGGCATAGAAATGAAAACTCGCACGGGCATATACTGACTATTGAAGACCCTATTGAGTTTGTTCATGAGCACAAGAACTGTGTTATTACCCAGCGAGAGGTGGGCATAGATACTCAGTCTTTTGATGACGCGCTTAAAAGTTCGCTACGTCAGGCGCCTGATGTCATTCTGATTGGTGAAATTCGCTCCATGGAAACCATGGAATATGCCATGTCGTTTGCTGATACAGGGCATTTGTGTGTGGCTACGCTGCACGCTAACAACGCGAACCAAGCGATTGAACGTATCATGCATTTAGCGCCGAAAGATCAGCACGATAAGTTACGCTTTGACTTAAGCTTAAACATCCGCGCCATTGTTGCGCAGCAACTAGTGCCTACGCCAGACGGCAAGGGTAGGGTTGCGGCAATAGAAATACTGCTTAATTCGCCGCTAGTACGCGACCTAATACAGCGCAATGAAATAGGCGCGTTAAAAGAAGCAATGAAAAAAGGCAAAGAGCAGGGCATGCAGAGCTTTGATATGGCGCTATATGATTTGTACAAAGCGGGTAAGATTGATATGGACCAAGCGCTGCACCACGCCGACTCGCCTAATGACCTGCGCTTAATGATCAAGCTTGATACCAGCGACGGTTCTAGCTTAGGTACACTGTCAAATGTATCTATTGATATGGATGACTAATTGCTTTCGCTTTATGCTGAAATCCCTTTAGGGGGAGCTGCATTTGAAACGCTTACTGAAATAAAGCAGTAGAGAGACACGTTTTTCTCGCATGATGAGCAGCCCACGGGCTGCTTTTGTGTTTAACAAGAGGATAGCCATTGAAAAAACTCTTCACTTCACAAGACGCTTTTGAACTTCAAGCGGTTCGCAGTGAGCTTGACGCTTTATCTATTCCTTATATGGTAAAAAATGAGTTTGCCAGTGGCGCAATCGGAGAGCTGCCTTGGCAAGATTCTCAGCAGGAAGTGTGGCTTGTTGACGATAGCTGGTATGTAAGGGCGTTGAAAGTTGTTGAGCCCTTCATTCAAAACTCAAACGATAAGGCAATATCTAGTGAAGACTGGATTTGTGGTGAATGCCGTGAACAAAACGGCGCCGCTTTTGATGTCTGCTGGCAGTGTGGGGCAGAAAAGTAATAACAGCAAGAGCCAGCAGCTTACAAAGGTCAACAGACCCCAACAACTATTCGTACTGACTCTCGCTCCAGCTTGCGAATATTACGCAGGCCGACACACTATCAACCTTATCTTTAGTGAGTTTCTTGTAGCCACCTAACTCAAACAGCATAGCTTTAGCGTCTGTGGTGGTTAGTCGCTCATCACAAGTGTCAACGGCCACTTTAAAACGCCCATGTAGACGGTTTGCAAATTTGCGGGCCCGCTGAGTCATCTCCTGCTCAGTACCATCCATATTAAGCGGTAAACCCACCACCACGATATGCGGTTGCCATTCTTCGTAAAGCTTTTCTATTAACGTCCAGTCAGGAATACCGTCTCGTGCCTTCAGCGCTGCAAGAGGAGAAGCCGTACCGGTAATTTCCTGACCTACCGCCACGCCAATGCTTTTAGTACCAAAATCAAACGCAAGTACTGTGCGGTTTCCGACATCAGGCATGCCCTGCTCCCGGTGCTAGCTGCCATACATCCACACCGAGTTTATTTACTGTTGCTTGCCATTTTTTGTGCATAGGCGTGTTAAACAGAATTTCTTCGTCAGCTTCGATGGTGAGCCATGCGTTTTCCTGCATTTCCTTCTCAAGCTGACCGGCTGTCCAGCCCGCGTACCCCAAAGCAATCAAAACGTCTTCAGGACCTTCATCATTGGCAATAGCAGTCAAAATGTCCTTGGAGGTGGTCACCATAACCCCTGGTGCAAGCTTTAAGCTAGATGCCCACTCTCTTTGCGACGAGTGCAGGACAAAACCTCGCTCTTGGCTTACAGGGCCGCCAGCCAGCACGATTTGCTCTGCTTTGTCGTCAGATACAGTGAGTTCTTTGTCAGTCTGTTCAAGAAGTTGCTTCACGTTCATGGTGGAGGGCTGATTTACTACAATACCCATGGCACCTTCAGCGTTGTGTTCACAAATATAAATGAGTGAGCGAGAAAAGTACGGATCGTCCAAACTAGGCATCGCGACCAGAAAATGATTTTGTAGGCTTTTTAATTCCGTCATAGTTTGTCTTTTATCTACTATCTTTTACTTTTTCAGGGCCTTTACATTATTGAAGCTAAAGGCGCTCTATCCACTTATATTTGCTTATTACGATACGAACTGCACTGTGTTACCAATACAACCTTACTTTATTTACTGGCTAAGCGCTTTTCAATGGCGTCAAACAGCGCACCCATTATGTTAACATCGTAAGCTGCTTCTATTTCTCTTACGCAAGTTGGGCTAGTAATGTTTATTTCAGTAATTTTGCTGCCAATAACATCAAGCCCCACAAATAAAATGTTATTTTCCTTGAGCTTTGGTGCGATGGCTTCGGCTAAGGCGCGGTCGGAATCTGAGATTGGCTGAGGGCGTCCTGTACCGCCAGCGGCTAGGTTACCTCTGGTTTCCCCTTTTGTAGGCAGTCGCGCTAAGCAATACGGCATGACTTCACCATCAACGATGAGTACGCGCTTATCGCCGTCTTTAATCTCTGGTAGGTACTCTTGTACCATCATGTAGCGCGTACCTAACTTGGTTAGGGTTTCAATAATAACGCCTAAGTTATTACCGTCAGGCTTCACTCTAAAAATAGACGCGCCGCCCATACCGTCTAAGGGTTTGCAAATAATGTCTTGGTGCTTGGCGTGAAACTCACGGATAAGCGCTTGATTGTTCGTAACTAAGGTATTGGGAATGTGTTCTGGGAAGTACGACGTAAACAACTTCTCGTTGTAGTCGCGAAGCGCTTGAGGATTATTTACAACTAGCGCTCCCGCGTCTTGCGCAAGTGATAGCACCTGAGTTGCATACAAAAACTCGCTGTCAAAAGGAGGATCTTTGCGCATGAGTAACACATCAATGTCGCCTAAATACAGAGTAGACTCGTCTTCAATGGAGTAGAAATCTGTAGCTTGATCTTTGACCGATACGGTTTTACCCAAGCCCATAGGCTTACCATTGTCTAAATACAAGTCTTTTAATTCAAAATATACAACCTTTGCACCGCGGCGCTGAGCTTCAAGCATCATCGCGAAGCTTGTATCTTTATGTGGCTTAATGCTTGCGATGGGGTCCATAATTACGCCAACGGTATATTGCATAATGTTCTCACCTTGAATGTTGATAAAATGCCGGCTCAGATAGCCCAGCTGATTGTATTCGGATATGGGGGCACACCTGAATTCTTCAAGTTACTGAGCTAGCACTATGCTGGTTATAAAGCTGCCTAAAATACTGACTTAGAAGTCGCCGTGCTGAGCTTGAAGAATACTTAAGCTTGTAATCGCCGCCGTCTCGGTGCGCAAAATACGTGGGCCCAAACTTACCGACTGATAGCCGTTTTCGTTTGCCTGATGAATTTCTGTTTCAGATAACCCACCTTCAGGGCCAATAAGCAATCGAAAGCCTTGAGCATTATAAGGTTGTCTTGCCAAACTTTGCTCTGCGCCAGGTGCAAGAACTAATCTTGTGGTATTGGTTGAAGAAGACAACCATTGATTAAGACTAACCGGAGCATTGAGCACGGGAATAATGTTGCGACCGCTCTGTTCACAGGCACCAATAATAATTTTCTGCCATTGCTGAATTTTCTTTTCCCAGCGTGACTCGTCGAGTTTAACCGTACAGCGTTCAGTGATTACGGGTGTTATTTTCGATACGCCAAGTTCCACGCTTTTTTGTAGCACTGTATCCATTCTATCGCCTTTAGATACACCTTGACCCAAGTGCAAATGAAGCGGGGATTCTTTCGCTAGCGATAAACAAGCGTCGGCCTCAACTGTAACTTTTTTTCTTTGTACGCTAATAATTTGCGCACTGTATTCGTTCCCGTCGCCATTAAAAAGCACAATAGGGCGATTGGGCTTTATGCGCAGTACCGTCGCGATATGATGACCGGCGTCTTCAGTTAACTCAAACTCTTGCTCTAACGGAATTGGATTGGGGTAATAAACTCTTGGTATACGCATAATAAATAGTGTGTTTGGTTTTGATGCGTATGATACGTGTGTGCAGGTACAGGTTGCAATGCTGTCGACAGCTGCATGTAAATAATTGAGCAAATACTTACATAAACAACAGCATGCGGCCTATATTTAAATCACCTGACTCGTAAATTAACTCTACGCTGCAGAAGGCGAAGAGTTGTTCGAAGTTGATTTCAACACGGTGGAAGAAGACTTCGATGTTGGTTCTGGGCGGTAGTCCGCTCTTGCATACTTGGTGTGTTTTCCTTTATCAGTGCGTAGTGAATATAAAAATAAACACAAAACGACTGAAAATAGGGTTAATAGAAGCAACATGCGTTAATCCTTTAATTGACATAGTTTGCTAAAGCCGTTCAGAAGAAACTAAAAGCAAGTGTATCAAAGTAGATAGCATGCTTTAATTCTTTTGAGACTTTAGTCTAAAACTTTGTGGCTAAAAAATCATCAAAAAAAATATCTTAAAACTCGGTAACTTCCGATAAATTGGAAAAAGCGCATAAAGGCTTCGGTATGAAATAGTAAAAATATTGGGTGACATGCGTGTGACAATTACTAAAAAATATACTCAAACTTTAGTCTATGAAGTAATAATAAATGACGTTATATATCGCTACTTTAGGATAATGCTAACACTATCAATAGCCTATGTGACTTAGACTTTAGGGCGAATTTACGCTAATTGGACCTATTAAGTATTGGTGATAATACGATTAGCTGCTAACGTAATTGCGTTAATTACAACAAACCATGACAAGGACCATATTATGGAAGAGAAACTTTCGCTTTTTTCAGCAAGCGATGTTGAAAGGTACATAAACGACTACGCCATTCCATGGGGTATTAATATTTTAATGGCGATTGCGATTTATGTTGTTGGTAAGATCGTAGTTGGATTTATTTTGTCTGTTTTTAGACGCCTAATGGCTAAGTCTAAATATGATGACATGTTAGTAGATTTCCTAGAGGCGATAATTAGCGCTATCTTGATGCTATTCGTTATTGTCGCGTCACTTGACCAACTAGGTGTAGATACTACTTCACTTGTTGCCATCTTAGGTGCGGCTGGTTTAGCGATTGGCCTGTCACTACAAGATTCACTGAAGAACTTTGCTGCAGGTGTAATGCTACTTGTTTTCAAACCTTTCAAAGCGGGTGATTTTGTAGAAGCGGCTGGCACTGCTGGCTCTATTGTTAAGATTGGTATTTTCACAACGACCATGAATACACCAGACAATAAAGAAATTATTGTTCCTAATGGCAACATTTACGGTGGCAATATCACTAACTATTCAGCAAGAGACACACGCCGTGTAGACATGGTTGTGGGTATCGGTTACGACGCTGACCTTCTTAAAGCGAAAAGAATTCTTGAGGAAATGGTGGCGGCTGATGAGCGTATTCTTGCAGAACCAGCGCCGAAAATTGCTGTATCTGAACTGGCTGACAGCAGCGTGAATTTTGTAGTGCGCCCTTGGGTAAATTCTGCTGATTTCTGGGGTGTTAAATTCGACTTCACTGAAAACGTTAAACTGCGTTTTGATGAAGAAGGCATTTCAATTCCATTCCCACAAATGGACGTTCACCTACACAAAACAGACAGCGAGTAATCGCTATCTTGAAAACAAAAAACGCTGCTAGATGCAGCGTTTTTTTTGCCTCAATAACGAACCAGCTACTTAGGCGATATAAAATGTATACTCTTATTAACGTTTGTACCTTTATTTACAATTAGGTCTATAAGAGGTGGTCTGATAGTCGGCATAGGCTGCAGGCATATTTGCTTGTAAGTTATCAATTCTTGTTTGAGGTGCAGGGTGGGTAGACAGAAGCTCCATCGGGCGGTTACCTCCGCTTGCGGCATCCATGTTTTGCCATAAGTTCACAGATTGCCTTGGATCAAACCCAGACTTCGCCATAAGCTGAAGACCGATGACGTCAGCTTCTGACTCGTGCGTTCTGCTAAATGGAAGCTGAACACCTACTTGAACGCCTAAACCAATAGCAGCCATTATAGGGCCTGATTGAGGCACCTCGTTCGCAGCCAGTACTTGACCTACCGCTTGACTACCTACATTAATCAGTGTTGATTGAGACATACGCTCGTTACCGTGCTCTGCAATGACATGACCCACTTCATGGCCAATGACAGCTGCAAGTTGATGCTGATTTTCAGCAACATTGAGCAAGCCTGTATAAACTCCAATTTTTCCACCGGGTAGCGCAAATGCATTAACCTGTTCATCGTCAAACACTACCACTTCCCACTGACCGCCAAAAACACTCTCGGGCACTTGGGCAGTAATGGCGTTTGCAACACATTCCACGTAGGAGTTCTGTACTGCTTTATTAGAAATTTTAAGTTCTTCTTTCATGCCTGAAAAAGCTTGGTCGCCCATTTGCGCTAACTGAGTTTCCGAGTACAGTAATACTTGGTTCCTGCCTGTAGGTGAGGTAGCACAGGCGGTTAGTGTAAGTGCAGCAGCAACAACCGTTGATGCAGTGAATTTCAATTTCATGGTTAATCCTTTTGTTTTCTGAAAACACCATTTTTGTATTTCAGCTACGAAAAAAATGCCTTTCAGTTTGTACGTCTATTTAGCAGTATTAGTATCAGATAGCACGAATAAAGAAAACTAGACGTTCGCGCTAAAGCGCCTATGTGCCGCTTTCGAGCAGACCTATTGAATAAATAAGACTACAAAGTAGGCTGAAATATATACTTACAATTGGTGTTTAAATACGTAAATAGTTGCTTTTTTATAGAAAAGTTACACGTTTTTGCCTTCTTAATATTTGTGTCATAAACTGATTCTAATTTATACATAGAAGTTACATAAATTTTCTGGTGTACTAGGATTAGGAACTTCAGATTTCTCGGACCTTCGACGTACAACAAAAACAAATAAAAAGGAAAGCAAATGGCAGTGCGTAATAAGTTTAAATATGGATTACTCGCATTTTTAGTTTCAGCTGCGCTCACAGGATGCGGCCTTGATGGTGACGATGGTGCTCAGGGGGAGACTGGGGCACAGGGGCCGCAGGGCGAACAAGGTGAGCCAGGCACTGATGGCAGCGATGGCACCGATGCTTCCATTGGTATTGCGATGGACATCGTTGGGCGCGCCTTTTTAGGCAATCAAACAGCGGCTGAAATTGTTCAGTACCATGCCGGTACCAGTACCATTTACGCCACAAACGGTGAAACTAACACAATTGCGGTTATTGATGCGTCTAGCGTTAACACGGCAACAATGTCAGATCCAATTAATACAACCACACTTACGCCAACCACTATCGCGTTGCCTGCTGATATTAACGGTGTAACGCTAGGTAGCCTAACAAGTATTGCAATAAGCGGTGATCTCATGGCTGTTGCTGTACCCGCAGACGTTAAAACTGATAACGGTTATGTGTTGTTCTACAACGGGCTAGACAGTTCTGCTCCTGCCTTTTTGGATTCTGTCGAGGTTGGCGCACTACCTGATATGGTCACTTTTACCCCCGACGGTGGTAAGGTGTTAGTGGCGAATGAAGGTGAGCCTTCTGATGACTACACCATCGATCCAGAGGGTTCAATTACTGTTATTAATATTCTAGCCAGCGGAGAGCCTGAAGAAACTGGTACTACAATAGGTTTCACCGCCTTCAATGGTACTGAAGCCGATTTGATGGCTCAGGGGATGATGTTCCCAAATCCGGCGGGCCAGACTATTAACGGTACTGCAATTACCTCTACGGTTGCGAAAGATCTTGAACCTGAATATATAACGGCTACCAACGACGTTGCTTATGTGAGCCTTCAGGAAAACAATGGCCTAGCAATATTAGATTTAGAAGAATTAACCGTTGATGTTGTTGGCCTAGGCACTAAATCTTGGGCTGGGCTTAATATTGATATTCAAGAGAACGATGCGGTTAGCTTTGGACAATATACCGGCCTTTACGGGGTATATCAGCCTGATACTATCGCTAACTTTACGTGGAAAGATGCAACTTTTATCGTAACCGCGAACGAAGGCGATGCCCGAGAGTATTTCTTTGAAGCTGCTGATGAGGCGGCATGTACTGCTGCAGGTGGTGTTGATTTTGACGAAGATGATGGCTGTCTAGCTTATACAGACGAAGTTAAAGTAGAAGATCTTACCGCTGCTGCCAACTCTGAATTAGCTATGCTACAGGCGACAGGTGAAGCGGACGACTTACGTGTAACTTCAGCTATGGGTGATGCTGACGGAAACGGAGAGTACGATGCAGCGTACGCTTACGGTGCACGTTCATTCACCATCTGGGATCAAAATGGTTTAGTGGTCTATGATTCAGGTGATGATTTTGAACGCATTACTGCTTCAGTTCATGGCGCACAGTTCAACAACGGTGACGATGAAAACGCAAGCGACTCGCGCTCGGAGAATAAAGGTCCTGAGCCAGAAGCGTTAACCGTGGGTCAAGTTGGCGATCGCACTTACGCGTTTATCGGCACAGAGCGCATGGGCGGTATTTTCGTATACGACGTTACTAACCCTTATGACGTTCAATTTGCAGAATATGTAATTAACCGTGACCTAACCGAAGGTTTGACAAGCGATGATGTCATTGGTGACCTTGCGCCTGAAAGTCTGGTTTTCGTTAGCGCTGAAGACAGCCCAAGTGGCGTCCCTCTTCTTGTTGTAGGCAACGAAGTGAGCGGCACAGTAACGGTGTGGCAAATCAACCAGCTGTAAGCTCCCGCTTTGATTACATGAAACCCCGCTTTGAAGCGGGGTTTTTTATTGGTAACTTGCCAGACCTTTCTGAAGGGCGAGTTGAAAATGTCCGTACTTGTTGTTGTGTTACCTTGACGCAAAACCACTTTACCTGCGGTAACACGCGGCGATTACGAACATTTTAAGTCTCGCTGATTAGGTAATTATCTATGCTGACTGGCGTTAATCAAAGGAATCGAGCTTTCCTTGTGTTCACTATGGTTACACCGTTTAAGGATTAAGGTAAGCTATACCCCATAAAACGCAGTCGTATTTTTAGAGGTAAATACGATTAGGCTCAATTGCACTGGTATAGATGCGTTAAGGACACAGAGTAACGCAATACTCAATACCACCATAGTGTTATCAAATAATAGAGAATGCCTATGTCTCAGCAAGTTGTGATAAGTGGTGTGGGTGTATGGCACCCTAAAGACAGTATAACTAACGAAGAGCTCGTAGATAGCTACAATGCTTACGTAGATGCGTTTAACGAAGAAAATAAAGCGCAAATCGAATCAGGTGATGTAGCCGCAATGCCTTATTCAAGTGCAGAGTTCATCGAAAAAGCATCAGGAATTAAAAGTCGCTACATCTATCAAAAAGAGGGTGCACTAGACATCACTCGAATGAAGCCTAAGATTGCCCCTCGATCAGATGACGAACTTTCTCACCAAGCCGAAATTGCCGTCGAAGCAGCTAAGTTAGCTCTGGCATCAGCCAATGTTTCTGCCAATGAGATTGATGCTGTGATTGTGTCGTGTGCTTACACCCAGCGTGCTTATCCTGCGATTGCAATTGAAGTACAAGAAGCCCTTAACATTGAAGGGTTTGGTTTCGATATGCTAGTTGCTTGTTCTGCAGCAACGTTCGGTATGCATCGCGCCTATGAAATGCTGAGCGCGAAAAATGCGACTCGCGTGTTGGTTATTAACCCTGAGTTGGTCTCACCGCAAATTAACTACGCTGATCGCGACAGTCACTTTATTTTTGGCGATGTGGCTACGGCGACTGTGCTTGAGCTTGCTGAAACCGCCAAAAGTGACCACGTGTACGACGTGCTAAGCACCAAGGCATTGACGAAATTCTCAAACAATATTCGTTCAAATTTTGGCTATATGACACGTGCCGAAGACGTTGACCCGTATGGACCTGATAAACTATTCCATCAAGCGGGGCGCAAAGTTTTCAAGGAAGTGTGCCCGTTGGCAGCCGCGCATATTGAAGCGCATTTAGCGAGTCACGACATTACGCCAGAGGGCGTCAAGCGTTGGTGGCTTCACCAGGCTAATATCAATATGAACACCTTGATTTGTAAACGCCTGTTAGGTCGCGATGCTGACCGTACCGAAGCGCCAATTGTGTTAGACGAGTTTGCCAACACTGCTTCTGCGGGCTCTGTGATTGCGTTTGGTTTAAACCATGAAGACTTGGTTGCTGGCGACGTGGGAGTACTTTGCTCTTTTGGTGCAGGGTATTCAATTGGCTCACTAGTGATCCGTAAACGGTAGTTTTTCTCATAGCGCGGGCGTTGCCTGCGCACCGTACCTAGCTGAAAACGCTATGTGCCGTTGAAGGTAAGATATAATCAACATTGTCGCCAGTGCCAGCGCGGTCAATCAAGTGGCCTGTTCTGACATTGTGTCGCTAAAGCAGGGACGTTGCATCAATGCGTATCCCTGTATTTCATCTCCTAAATAAAGATAATAAGGGTGAGATAAAAGGATGATTTCAGATGTAGGCTATGGGTTAAATAGCCTGGCGCACTTAGCCCTTTTATTGCTGTTGTTAACGGTACGCAAACCCGGCGTAGCCAAGCATTTGTTGGTATTGGCAACCACAGCCACCTTTTTATGGTCGACAACCCTGATCACTTCGCTATTTGGGCCTATCTCGCTAAGCTGGTTACTCAGTGCTGACGTGCTTAAGCAGCTCGCATGGCTACTTTTTTTGGCTGGCTGTTTACAGACCAGTTTTAGCAATATCTTCGACGTTCTAAAACGCCCTGTTACGTTAATTATTATTGCACCCGCACTGGCAGCATTGCTAGCCCCTTATCTATTGGTAGTAAATCCTGCGTGGAGCTTTCTTGTACTGATTGTGCTGTCATTAGAAGTTCTTGTACTTCTTGAAGTTGTGTATCGACAAGCGGGGCGTGAGCAGTGGGCGTTTAAGCCCATCATTATTTATCTGGGAGCAACCAACCTGTTTGAGTTCGTTACCTATGCAAACGCTACCATGGTTAACCAGGTCGAAATAGGCTACATAGCTGCACGAGGCTATATTTACTTCTTGTTAATGCCCTTACTCGTCATATCTATCCGACGAATTCATCACTGGGGCATTGATATCTTTATCTCGCGGGACGTGGTGTTGCACAGCTCTCTACTCTTAGTAGCAGGCGGTTATCTTTTCGTGATGGCTGTTGTCGGCTACGCCATAAATTATATGGGAGGCAACTGGGGTGCGACGGTTCAAATCATACTGGTTGTGATGTCATTTGCCTTGCTTGCCACTGTATTCTTGTCCAACGGCTTTCGCACTAAGATAAAAGTATTCATCACTAAACATTTCTTTGCGAATCAGTTCGACTACCGCGTTGAATGGGTGAAATTAACGCAGTGGTTAACGCGCGCTGGGGATACCTCATCAGATGTTTACCACGCTGGCCTAACAGGAATGCTTAACGCCATTCAATATGAATCTGGTCTGCTGTTTAAAGTAACGCAGAATGGCTATGAATGCGTGGCTAAGGCATCACCTATCGCAAACACTGCGTCAACAGATAACAATGAATCGTCAACTGATTCGAAAGAAAACCACGCTACCTGTACAACGTTGGAAACACTTGCAAGTTACAGCGACAAAAATGGCTGGATCATTGATACGGATGCCTACCTCGTCAAACCATTCGATTACGAAGGGTTGAAGCTAGATAGAGACGCACTAAAAGCATGGGGCTACCAACTTTTCGTGCCTTTTTTAAAAGAGGGAAGGCTGTGGGGATTTGCTGTTCTCGCGTCAGGAGACAATGAAAAAATCAGTTTAAATTGGGAAGTGAAAGACTATCTAACCGCCGTTTCTGAGCAAGTGGGCACGTACATGCAGCACCACGAGGCGGCACAAGTGGTAGCAGAAAACGCCCAATTTGCTGCATTCAATCGAATGTCTGCATTCGTTTTACATGACTTAAAAAATGTACTAGCTCAAGTCGACCTTATTCTTGCCAATGCTCAACAGCATAAACACAACCCTGAATTTATCGAAGACACCTTCGAAACCTTGGAGCATACTAAGGCAAGAATGGAAAAAATGCTCAAGCAGCTGACTGATAAGAAGGCCGTTGAAGAAGGTGTAAACTCAGAATTCTTGATTTCGGACCTAGCCAAGGATGTGGTCAACAATCGTTGTTCAGGTATACGTCCGCTACCAACAGTTCATGTGCTAAAAGAAACGGCCGTGACGGTTGATAAGGATAAGGTAGCAAACGTGCTTTATCATTTAATCAGCAACGCTCAGCAGGCGACCGCAGATGACGGAGAAGTCGACGTGGTGATTACTGCGAATTCTGACAGCAAAACGCAGCTAGTTTTGATAGAAGATACAGGGTCAGGTATGGATAAAGCGTTTATTGAAGAGCGCCTATTTAAGCCATTTGATACCACGAAAGGCAATGCAGGAATGGGAATAGGTGCATATGACGCAAAAACATATATCGAGTCTATCGGTGGCAAACTGACTGTTCAAAGTGAACCTGGACGCGGTAGCTGTTTTACGCTGTATTTTCCGATAGGATAGGGTACATAACTAAAAAGTGGATGAAGCATTATCAAATCCACTCCCTTTCGATGGATGAAGAAGAATAATAGGATGATGAAATGACCGATACCATTTTGGTAGTAGATGATGATTTAGGTATCCAAAAGCAACTTAAATGGAGTCTTACCGATTACAACGTTGTTTTTGCAGACGATCACACATCTGCCATAGCCCAGCTCCGTCGTTTTGAACCTAAGGTTGTCACCCTAGATTTAGGGCTTCCGCCAGACCCAGCTAATGCGTCGGAAGGTTTGCGTATTCTTCACGATATCATTGCGCTAGCGCCGAGAACTAAGGTGATCGTGGTGACTGGCAACAGTGATAAGCAAAATGCGCTTAAAGCCATTGATTTTGGTGCCTATGATTTTTATCAAAAGCCTATCGATTCGGACACCATTAAACTGTTGGTCAATCGTGCTTTGAATTTGTCGAAGCTGGAGCATGAGAACAGCATTTTATCGCGCACCCGTTCAGGCATGTCGAGGATCGTCGGCAATAGCGAGGCTATTCAAAAAGTCGTGCGCCGGGCCGAGAAAATTGCTAATACCGATATCAGCACTTTACTGCTTGGTGAAAGTGGTACAGGTAAAGAAGTATTTGCGCGCAGTATTCATGAACACAGTCCAAGAAAAGATAAACCATTTGTGGCGATTAATTGTGCATCAATACCCGAGAACTTGTTAGAAAGTGAGTTGTTTGGTTATGAAAAAGGGGCGTTCACTGGCGCGAATAAAACCACCATAGGTAAAATTGAAACCGCGCAAGGCGGTACCTTGTTTCTCGATGAAATAGGGGACATGCCAATAGGGTTACAAGCTAAGATGCTCCGCTTCTTGCAGGAGCGAGTGATAGAGCGCGTGGGCGGGCGCAATGAAATTCCTGTTGATATAAGGGTTATCTGTGCGACTCACAGAGATTTGCAGGCCATGGTAGCGCAGGAAACTTTTAGAGAAGATTTGTATTATCGAGTAGGTGAAATGCCCATTGTAATCCCGCCGTTGCGTGAACGAGATCAAGATATCATTTTGCTGGCCCGTACCTTCTTGAACATTTACCGCGCAGAGTTTAAAGCTAAGGCCAAAAGCTTCTCTGAAACCGCTGTTAATGCCATGTTAGCTCACAAATGGCCGGGTAACATTCGTGAAATGCAAAATAAACTCAAGTCAGCGGTAATTATGGCCGAAGGTACAGTCATTCAACCTGATGACTTAGGGCTAATGCCAGTAGGTGCCGTTGATGAGCCTGAAACGTTGAACCTACGCGAAGTGCGAGAGATTGCAGAGAGTAGAGCTATTCGCAGGGCCTATCAAAAAGCAGATAAAAATATGTCTAAAACGGCAGAGCTGCTTGGCGTTACGCGGCCAACATTATATTCGCTTATTGATAAATATCACATGGAAGATATTAAAAGTAGCGATTAAAGGCAGATAATTGCACCTGCCACTACGAGTGCTTAATAACTGGGATGAATGATTTTTACCCCAGTTATTAAGCCGTTAAGAACATGTATTATGCTAGCTAAACACTATATGCAAGGGTTTTTAAAGCATAAACTGGCGATGTGGTTCCGCTAGCGCGTCGTGACCCGTAAATGTCACTTCAAGTCGTACTTTATTTGGATTAAGTTCTACAAAAATGACGCTTGCACACACATTACATACGTGATGCGTTTCACCGTTAGCTTCATGTAATTTGGCTAACGAGAAAGGAGCACAGTCGATAACAAGCCTTTCTTTTTCAACTGTCATACTCAGTTTACTGGTATCTGTTTGAGTCAGAGTTTCATTGTCGGCTTCTAATTCATCCAGGTGTTCAATTTCATATTGAATGGCTTGACAGTAACAGCTTCCTCTATACATATGTCACTTCCTCTACTGCTATTTATCGAGGGTATCTGGCCACTTGATACTCGCCACATTGTTAAATGATGTGGCAATTCTTGAACCAGGAAAATTGAATTTAGTATCTAACAACGTTGGATGCGCTCTAGGGCTTGTTAGTGTTTCTATAACACCTACCCATCCGTTACGGCCAGAAAGTTTAGTGGCGTAAAGCGCATAATCTACTACAGCAAACGTTCGCTTCCATGCAGCATCAAAATCATCCTCTTTGTCAGGAGGAAGCAATGAGAAACCAATACTACAGGTAATATTGATGGGAGCTTCTTTGCCAATATCAAAAGACGTGCGAGCCACCATTTCTCGACAGCGCTCAGCCAATTCTGGCAGTTCTTCTCTATTAGATTGGCGACATACGACTAAGAATTCTTCACCGCCCCATCGAATAATAAGATCGGTCTGTCGGAATACTTCTTTTAATACGTTAGCGAATGCTGATAACACCTTGTCACCCGCCATATGGCCGTAATCGTCGTTGATACGTTTAAAGTGGTCGATATCGATAAGCAGGCAGAGTAAGTCTTGTTTCGCTTTATTAGCATATGTATTTTGTTTTGCTGAAAATTGACTGCGCCTAATTTCACCCGGTAGTTGTGACTCAAGGTAGTGCCTGTTGTACAAACCCGTTAACGGATCGCGCAGGCTTACCTCTTCTAGCGTCTTGTAGGCTCTTTCTAACTCTTGATTTTTTTCTTGGAGGGTCAACGTTTGCTGTCTAACTTCTCGGCGCAGAATAATGGTTTGCTGGCGCTGTTTGTATCGACTCCAGACTAAAAATGTCAGTAACAGAGCTGCTAAGGATACACTCCAAAACAAGGTGGTTTGTAAGTTTTCACGCTCAGCTTGAGCAAGCACAAGCTGCTTCGATTCTTCTAACTTTTCTAGCGTGCGAGACTGGCGCACAAGTTCGATTTCAGCCTGAAGCCCTTCTATGGCGGACTTGTTTTCTGAGTCCAGCAACCTTTCACGCAACTGTTGAATAACTGATTGAATGTCCAGCGCTTTTTTAAATTCCCCAAGCGAAACAAAAGCACTAAGCTGTATTGCTAGAAAACTCAACTGCCCCCGAATGTCCCTATTTTTTCGCGCATCAATAGTACCCGTGCGTGCTTCTGCTAAAGCCAGTTCAAAGCTCTGCTCTTTCATGTAAGCTTGCGAAAGGGCCAGCCGTCCCTCTTTCATTAATTTGGCTTGCCCTGATGAACGTGCAAACTGCATGGCTTCTTTTAACAGTTCCCTGCCTTTTGTAACATCGCCACTTTCTACAAGTGCGTTACCTAATAGCATTTTTGCTTGTGCGATTGCACCAACGTCATCGGTAGAAAGTAGTAGGGTCAAAGCGTCGTTGATAGTCTCTATGGCTTGGTTAATATCACCTGCTTTCAGTGTTAATGCACCCATACGTGCTTTTATGATACCAAGTAGCCTAGGCGTCCCCGTGTTTTCAATGCTATCAAATGCATCTTCGTAATAGGTATGGGCCAGAGCCGCCTGGTTGAGTAAACTATAAATGTCGCCAATACGGAGAAGCGAGAGGCTCATTTCATTAGCCATTTTATTTTCACGGAAGTAACGCAGGGCTTGTTTTAACGGCTCAAGAGCGGTTTCTATTTCCCCTTGGTCTTGGTGAATTATGCCAAGTTCAAGGTTTAATCGTGCTTTTAAGAGGTCGTCTTGTTCAATTTGTGCAATAGACATGGCACGCCTGACATAAGTCATTGCCACGGCGTAATTTGATAGATGCCTTTCAGAAATAGCAAGCTGAAGAAGAGTTGACGCCATTCTACTAAGCTTACCCTCAACGGTGTAGCGCTCTAGCGCAGCGTTAAAGATAGCTTTTGATACTTCAAAGCGAGATGCGTTTTGAAGAAGCTGACCGAGTGATGAAAAAGCATCGGCAGACATCTGCTGTTGTTGCAAGGCTTGCTCTAACAATAAAAGTGCCTTGCTGTCAGCATCAATGTATTTTTTAGCCTTTAAAAGGTTTTCAACGTTTGTGATTTCGCTATTAATTAGATTGAGGGCTATTGCCGGTTTAATCGGCACAAGATACATCGCAAATAGTAGGGCACACAATAGCACGCGCACTGTGCTCAATCCTCCACTGCCCATTCTGTTGTATCTCCTATACGCTGTCAGAATATACTGTTACTGAGTATCTCAAGGGGCTCTCGCCCTAGCAACATTACTATTGTGAAGAATAAAACGTTTTTAATATGTATTTGGATTTATACTTTAGTCTAATTTTTGCTGTTTTTTTCAATCCACTCTCGAATCAGTGCAGACTTGGCTTTACCTGTCTTTTTGGAAATATTTGCAAGTTTTTCAATACATTGCGGTGTTAATGTAAAAGTAGCATGTCGCATACCCTCTGGTTTAGCTGGTTTTCTTATCGGTACAACGCAATCTGTGCGCATGCTTTTTAATTCGTTTTTAGCCGCCGATGATTGCTTTTTCTCAACTTTACCCTGTGCATAAAGCAATGCATCATCGATAAAATCTTCTACAGAGCGAAGGTTGGGCTTAGCTAACGGCTTCGACTTTTTGAGGCTGAGTAAACTCATAAGCGTCCTCCACTTTGCCAGCTAATAACTCTTCAAACAGGGTTCTTATTTCTGTAGCCGCCTTGCCCTCTGGCTCACTTTCAATAACTGACTGTCCCGACTCTTCCGAGTCGTCATACATGTTTCTACTAAAAGTGACAGAGTTCAGGACAGGTATACCAAATGAACGACACACTTCTTTTGCCTCAAGAATACGATTTGCCAGGCTGGGAAGAGAAGGGCATTGTGTGATAACAAAAGCAGCGTTCATTTTTGGGTTAACCATCTTACAGGTAGACAATATATCTTCCATGTGAGGCACTGTTTTTAGGTCGCGACGCTTAGGTCTAAGTGGAATAAGTATATGGTCAGCGACCGCCATTGAGGAACGTAAAGCAAGGTTGTCTTGGCCACCGCAGTCGATCACAACGTAATCGTAATACTGACGGAGACTAAGCAATTCGTTACGTATTTTCCCATATAACTGAACGCAATTTATTTCGGCTAGACGAGGGTTAGCTTTGCGTTCCTGTATCCAGTCTGATGTCGTTCGCTGCGGGTCACAGTCAACCATTAACACCTTGGCACCTTTTTCAGTGCGAAGATAAACCGCAATGTTTTGTGCCAGGCAGCTCTTTCCGCTACCGCCTTTTTCTCCACCAACCAAAATAATCATGGTGATAACCCTCGAATATCGCTTATGTTAAAATACTGAGCGTTACGGTGGGTCGTGAATGGTGTCACGACCGTACCTAACCTCGACTAAAAGCATAGGCAGGCTATCAGCTAGGTTCAGCATCAAAATCGATATTAACGAATGTAAGACAATACCTATTGATTTGTGCAAAAACTCATTCTAGTCTTCATATTTCATCAATAAGATTACCGATAAGAGGTTGTTATGTCAGAAAGTCGCTTTACTTCTAAAGAAGGCCAAAAAGTACCAAGCGTGTCATTTCCATGCCGAGAAGGGGATGCATGGGTAACGAAAACGACAGATGAATTATTTTCTGGCAAAAACGTGGTGGTATTTTCCTTACCTGGTGCATTTACACCCACGTGTTCCTCTACTCACTTACCACGTTATAACGCATTAGCGAAAAAATTTGCGAAACACGGTATTGATGACATTGTTTGTGTATCGGTGAACGATACTTTCGTGATGAACGCATGGGCCGCAGATCAGGAAGCCGCGAACATTACGGTTATTCCCGATGGAAATGGTGAATTCACCGACGGCATGGGTATGCTGGTAGATAAAGCGGACCTAGGCTTTGGCAAAAGAAGCTGGCGTTATTCAATGCTAGTGAAAGACGGCGTGGTAGACAAAATGTTTATTGAGCCTGACGTTGCCGGCGACCCGTTTGAAGTGTCAGATGCAGATACCATGCTGGCTTACATTGCGCCAGAAGAGCAAACTAACGCACCCGTTTCTATTATCACAAAACCGGGTTGTCCTTTCTGTGCTAAAGCGAAAAAACTGCTTGATGAAAAGGGCTACGAGTACGAAGAAATCGTGTTGGGCAAAGATGCTTCATTAACCAGCTTAACGGCGATTAGTGGTCGCGAAACCGTACCGCAAGTTTTCATTGGCGGTAAACACATAGGTGGTTCTGACGACCTAGAGGTTTACTTTAGCTAACGTAATATACGTATTAATCGTCACAAGAAACGGGAGCATGGTAAACTGCTCCCGTTTTTTTATTAATTATCCGTAGCGGAGAATAATGGTGTCATCGAAGTTTTTTGTAAAAATGCTCATAGGTATTGTTGCGCTTTTAGGTGCAAATATGGCTATAGCCGCAAATTTATCTATACCCGATACTAGCGGAATGAAAAGCAGAAGTTTTTCAGATCTTCAAAATCAGTTCAAAGCATTTTACGAAAAAGAGTGGGGCCAAACCCAGCCGTGCAGAGAAACAGCACTCAATCGCTTTTCTGTTTGCAGCAACGTATTGCGCAATGAAGGCAACTCACCTTTCATGCTGACCAATAAATCAAGCAGCAAGGTGGCAGTGCTTATCCACGGCCTAAGCGATTCGCCTTTCTTCATGCGTGAAATCGCCAACATCTTGTTTGACCAGGGGTTTACTGTGGTCGTGCCGCTTTTACCTGGGCATGGAAAGCGAGACGCCAATGACGATATGTCTGACTGGGATTTAGCAGAGCGCTGGCAAAGGCATGTTGATGAAGTCATTAAATTGGCTGATGGCATGGGTGATACCTTACTTGTAGGTGGATTCTCTACAGGTGGTGCACTGGCGGTTGAACATTATTTAGACAATGCCAATAACGAAGTAAATAATATCGATGGTCTTATGTTATTTTCTGGCGCGCTGGCGCTGTCTGATAACGCTGAAAGTATGTCTCGCATTTGGGGAATTAAACTTTTAGCTAGAATCATAGATGGAAGTTATCAAACCCATGGTCCTAACCCGTACAAATACCCTAATGTGGCGGGGTTAGCAGGGCTGGAATTGATGGATTTAATTAACACTATTCGCGACAAAGTCGAAGAAGGTCAGCAAATTGAAGTGCCATTATTTGCCGCTCATTCTCAAGCTGATGTAACCACGCCAATTCGCGGTATAGAGCAGTTAATGGACGCAAGTAAAGGTCCGAATACCTTCTTCGTTATCGATGAATCGTACGGGTTGTGCCATGCAGATTTAGTCGTGAATACAAGCTTGCTCAATAAAATGAATTTCAACGCAAGCATGGTTAATCAGCAGGAAGAATGTGCGGTACCTAAGGTAAACCCGCTGTTCTCGACTATGGGCCTGATGTTGCGTGATTATTTGTCGCAGTTTGAATAAGTTACTGGGGCCTGTTGGCCTTTGATTTACAACAAAGATCAACAGGCCCTGGCTTAGCGACATTAACCGCTGGCTTTACTGGTCGGTGACATCACGCTATTATTTCGTTGCATAATAGACTGTAATTTTCTGAGTAGAGTCTTTGAGAAAGTTTCGGATTGGTTTAACGCGCAAAAGGTATAGGTCGGCGAATGCAAGTTCGTGGGTTTTTACCTTGTTTTTAATGATGGCCCTTGTGTCGTCAGGCAGCGCTGTGTCTATTGAACATTCATTCGAACATGACCATTCAATGTCGGCGATGACTCCACAGTCGGATGCTGCTCATGTTAACCATCGGGTTCAAACCCCTGCGTCTGCTAATACACATTGTCAGCATCAAGAATTGTCGTCACCACAGGCGGATTTAAGTGCTAAAAACAGCATGAGCAAGCCCGCCCAATTCAACAGCGTCCCGGTCAGCGATGCAGGCGTGAATAGCGTGAAAGCATCACAGATGAGCGACATGTCTTGCTGCAAGGATGAGTGTAAATGCCCAGCCGATCACTGTTTTAACTTTAGCACTAGTGCGCTAATTCAGCCTACCGTTGAAACCGAAATATCAGTAGCCAGAATGGCTGCCATTGCGCCTATTCTGGGGCAGAGTACACCTCCTCACTTCGGGCAATTTCGCCCACCTAAATCACTTTTCACAGCATAGATCTATCTCGCGGATGTGTTTTGCCGCAGAGACGTTTTTGATTCAACGAGGTGTCTTTTCGTTTTGAGATGTCTCTACTCTTTTATCTAAATAACGTGTGGTAAGCCTTTTTGCTAATTCTCTTTGTGAAATTTAGCGAAGAGCGGACAACGTCACCACGCCTTGAACACGAAAAGTGATGTTATACATGAGTAACTATTCGGTACCTAAAAAAATGGGCACTGCCAAGCCTAATAAAATAAAGGCCTCGTTCGCTCTATTTTTTGTGCTTTCTTCATTTTTGATGGCTAATAAGCCTGTTGTGGCGCAGACCCTAAGCCTGGAGCAAGCGCTGCAGTTAGCAATACAACACGACCCTTTGCTTGAAGGGAATGTGCACCGCAAGGATCGCTTTAATGCAGAAGCCGAGGCGTCATCATATTGGGCAAACCCTCAGGTTTCAGCGTCTGTACAAAATTTGCCTACCGACGGCTTCGCATTTGACCAAGAGCCAATGACACAATTTAAAGTTGGCTTGAAGCAGCAATTGCCGCGAGGCGATGAAAACTTTTATAGCCAGCAAAAGTATCAAGTTATGGCTGATCAAATGTCGGTAGAGAGCCAAGCGAGAAAGGCGTGGCTTAAGCGTGAAGTCACGCTTGCCTGGTTAAACTGGGTTTACGCAACACGTCGCCTTGGCTTATTAGACAAAGAGAAGCTATTGCTTACACAGCTGCTCGACTTTACCGAATCCAGATACAGCCAAGGCGTTGGTGCAGCGGCGCAGCAAGACATATTGCAAGTGCGCTTGGCATTGTTGTCTTTAGACGATAAATACGTGCAGGCTTATCAGCAAAAAAATGAAGCGAGATCTGCACTTTCAATATGGTTTGGTGCGCCGCTAGATGAATCAGTAAGCGCGCCCCTGACTCATTCAACACAAGACGCCATTGAAGTCGATGCCATATTAAATGGCAGCAACCTTAGTTTCTCTTCGTTCTTGACGGTTATTGAGAGCAGTGAGCCTTTTTCAATACTACAGCATCACCCCGAGGCAACATTACTTAAGATTCAAACCCAGATAGAGGCGCAAAATTTAAATATAGCGCGAGAACAAACTAAATCTCAGTGGGCATTTGAAGCAAGCTATGGATACAGACAAGACGCGCAAAATGGCGCAAGCCGAGCTGATTTTGTGTCATTGGGTGTTCAAGTAGACCTTCCGTTTTTCAATAAGTCTCGTCAAGACGCTTCAATAGCCGCTGCGGCTTCCAAAATGAGTGCGTCTGAAACGGACTTCCGCTTGAAAGTGAACGAGCTTGCCGCGAACGCAGAGGTGCTTAAATCACGCTTGTCAGCGCTAAGTGAGCGCAAAGCGCTTTATGAAACGGCGTTAGTTGGTGAAACACAGCAACTTTCTGAAGCTGAACTGACAGCTTATACCACAGACACCGGTGATATTAGTGATGTTGTCAATGCCAACCTCAAGCAAGTACAGGTACAGGATGATTTACTCAAAATCGACATCGAGCGCGCCAGAACACTGACGTCACTTGCTTATCTGTACCTGCCCACTCTCGCCCATTTTTCGAATAAAGAGTAGTTAATATGACATCTTCGACTCACCCTGCTCCAGATACAAAAAGCACGCTAATAAAAGGTTTGCTAATAGGCCTGCTACTCGGCGGCCTGTTAGCATTCGGCTTGGCCTCACTATTGTTGTCTGATTCATCAAAACACGGAAATGGTGAAAGTGCCCACAGCGGAGTAAACACCCACAGCGACGGAACTAACATCAAAGCCCCTTTATATTGGGTAGCGCCTATGGATGACAGCTATCGCCGTGACAAACCGGGAAAGTCACCGATGGGAATGGATTTGGTGCCGGTATACGCCAATGACGAAGCAACATCTGCGAAAAGTAATGAGCGTACGCCTGGTACCGTAATGATTGCGCCAAATGTACAGCACAATATGGGGGTTAAAATCGCGCCCGTTACCATTGGAACACTTCAACAGACCGTAACGGCGGTGGGCAACGTTGCCTACGATGAAGATAGCATTGTGCACATCCACCCTAGAGTATCAGGTTGGGTCGACAGGCTTTTCATTAAATCCCAAGGTGAGCAGGTAGAAAAAGGACAGGCACTTTATACCCTGTATTCGCCAGAATTAGTTAACGCACAAGAAGAATACGTTTTAGCTCTTAAGCGAGGAGATTCACGTTTAATTCAGGGCGCAGCCGAGCGCCTAAAAACTCTAGGGCTATCAAAGGGCGTTATCGAAGAATTGCAGAAAAGTAGACGGGTAGCACAAACCGTCACATTTAACGCGCCGCAAAGCGGTGTAGTAGAAGCGCTGAATATTCGGGAGGGGTTTTACGTTCAGCCCGGGACAACCTTGATGAGCATCGCACAGCTAGATACGGTGTGGGTGATTGCAGAGGTACCTGAAAAGTTCGCGCAAGTCATAGCGCCTCATAATGGCGCTGTGGTTACCCTCGACGAAACGGACCATGCGTCTGATGCTAAATGGGAAAGTCACGTAGAGTATATTTATCCGTCTTTGTCAGAAACAACCCGAACCTTGAAAGTGCGCATACCGCTAAACAATAACAATCACACGTTAAAGCCCAATATGTTTGCTCACGTTGTAATTACGCCTACTCAACGCAAAGCGGCGTTACTGGTTCCTCGCCGTGCCGTTATTCGCACGGCAGAGGGCGCAAAAGTGGTACTCAGTGATGGCGATGGCAATTTTAAGTCGGTACGCGTAACGCTGGGGCAAAGCGATAGTACACATTTTGAAGTCGTCGAAGGCTTGCTCCCAGAGGATGATGTTGTGGTATCAGCACAATTTTTGATTGATTCAGAGTCGTCGAAAAGCAGTGACTTTGAGCGAATGAAAGCGCCCGATCACCAGGCCACGACAACAGGTACTATTGAGGCAATTGAATTGCCAGCTGACACCGAAACGAATGGCGCTTCGAATAACGCAAAGTTAGTAATCGCTCGCGGGCCGATTGAAAAATGGGGGCGGGGACCTGCGACAATGTCATTTGCGGTATCAAAGCATATTGACTTATCTCAGTTCAAAGAAGGTGACAATATCATGTTCACCTTTGTGACTGGCGAAGAATTCACGGTTATTGATATGCGAAAGCGTAGTGAAAATGCGGTGGACAAGGGCATGGTGCATGACTCAGGTCACAGCAATTATAACCATAATGCGGGCGAGCGGAAGGGCGATGGAGAGCAAAGCGATGCTCACGAGTCAATGGTTCATAAGTCAATGGTTTACAAGTCGGCAGAACAAAAACCGATAAATCATAAGGAGCATATGCACCATGATTGAATCGGTAATTCGCTGGTCGGTAAACAATAGAATACTGGTATTGCTGAGCGCTATTATGCTCAGTATTGCGGGTGTCTGGACGGTGAAAAACACCCCCGTTGATGCTATCCCTGATTTATCTGATGTCCAGGTCATAGTGAAAGTAAACTATCCCGGTCAGTCGCCGCAAGTGGTGGAAGATCAGGTGACGTTTCCTCTCACCTCTGCGCTAATGTCAGTGCCTGGCGCACAGACGGTGCGAGGGTATTCATTCTTCGGCGATGCCTACGTGTATATAATCTTTGATGACGATACCGACATGTACTGGGCTCGAAGCCGAGTTCTGGAATACCTAAGCCAGGCGTCTTCGCAACTTCCAGAAGGCGTGACACCTCAGCTAGGTCCAGATGCTACTGGGGTAGGTTGGGTTTACATTTATGCGTTGGAAAACGATGCTAGTCAGCCAAATGCGCTGGATGCTGGTGAGTTAAGGGCGTTGCAAGACTGGTTCTTGAAGTTTGAGCTTCAGTCAGTTGAAGGCGTATCTGAAGTTGCGTCTGTTGGAGGGATGGTTAAACAATACCAAGTTATTGTCGACCCTGAAAAATTACGTGCCTACAACATTCAGCCATCCATGATAGAAATTGCCCTTAAACGGGGTAACCGCGCGTCAGGCGCTTCGGTTA
Source organism: Alteromonas sp. 5NW40-0090 (assembly GCF_057552975.1). Taxonomy (NCBI): domain Bacteria; kingdom Pseudomonadati; phylum Pseudomonadota; class Gammaproteobacteria; order Alteromonadales; family Alteromonadaceae; genus Alteromonas; species Alteromonas sp. 5NW40-0090. Next base: position 94,405 of record NZ_BAAJLT010000012.1, on the reverse strand, counting down.
TTGAAATGGCCGAGGCAGAGTACATGGTTAGTGCGCAAAGCTACATTCAGGGCATTGACGACATACTGGCGTTACCCACAGGTGTTATCAAGGACGGCGTTAGCATAACGATTAACGATGTAGCACAAGTGGTAGAAAGCCCGTTGATGCGCCGCGGTATTGCTGAACTAAACGGGAATGGCGAAACCGTGGGTGGCATTATAGTGATGCGCTATGGCGAAAACGCAAAAGCCACTATAAACGCGGTCAAAGCTAAGCTGGATTCATTAAAAGCGAGCCTGCCTGAAGGGGTGAACATAGTCCCCGTTTACGACCGCTCCACCCTTATTGATAAGTCCGTCGATACCCTGACCAATAAGCTGGTGGAGGAACTACTGGTTGTCGGTTTGGTGTGCGCTATCTTCTTGTTTCACTTACGTTCATCTATGGTTGCGCTAATCAGTTTGCCTATTGGTATTCTCGCCGCCTTTATCGTAATGAAGCTGCAGGGACTTAATGCCAACATCATGTCTTTAGGTGGCATTGCGATCGCTATTGGTGCAATGGTGGATGGCGCTATTGTTGTGGTTGAAAATTTACACAAGCACATTCATCAGCATGCTGTTTCATCAAGTCAGGGAGCCTCAGCGAGTCAAACGGATTCAGCAAGTCAAGGCGCTTCGGCAAGTCAAAGGGGGGCAGTGAGTGACCAAACGCGAATATCTATAATATCTGGACCAACATCAACCCCGCTTTCGGCAGCAAAACGTTGGGAACTGGTGATTAAGTCGACCACAGAAGTTGGCCCAGCTTTATTCTTTGCGCTCCTAATTATAACCGTATCCTTTATTCCTGTTTTTGCATTGGAGGCGCAAGAAGGGCGTCTTTTTGCGCCTCTTGCCTTTACCAAAACCTATGCCATGGCAGCAGCTGCGGCGCTGGCAATTACTTTAGTTCCTGTGCTGGCGGGTTATTTTGTACGCGGAAAAATACGATCTGAAGCCCAGAACCCGGTAAATAGAGCTTTAGAGCGCGTATATCAACCATTGCTGACACGGTTGCTTAACTACCCACTGCTCACTTTGGCGGGGGCATTTTGCTTGTTGCTTTCCATGTACTGGCCGTTAAGCCAACTAGGTAGTGAATTTATGCCCGAACTGGACGAAGGCGATTTGATGTATATGCCTACAACCTACCCGGGTATTTCAGTGGGTAAAGCCAGAGAGCTTTTACAGCAGACGGACAAGCTTATTGCAACCTTGCCCGAGGTTGAAACGGTATTCGGGAAAATTGGACGCGCAGATACGGCCACAGACCCTGCACCATTGACGATGATTGAAACCTTCATTCAGCTTAAACCGAAAGCGCAGTGGAGGGAGGGCATGACCACTGAAAAGCTCAAAGGAGAGCTTAACGCTCTGGTGCAATTTCCAGGGTTGACCAATGCGTGGGTAATGCCAATTAAAACTCGTATCGACATGTTGGCAACCGGGATAAAAACACCTGTTGGGATCAAGGTTGCGGGGCCTGAACTTGCGGGCATTGAAGCCATCGGAAAGGATATAGAGACACTGCTTAAAGACCTGCCCAACACAGCATCAGTATATGCTGAGCGGGTGGTAGGTGGCCGCTACGTTTATATCGATATCGACAGGCAGTTGGCGGCGCGTTATGGCATGACGATAGACGATGTTCACAGTATTGTGGGCTCGGCGGTGGGCGGCAAAGTGGTTACGCAGTCAGTGGAAGGGCGTGAGCGTTTTCCTATCGCCATGCGTTTTTTACAGCACTACCGCGATACGCCTGAATCTTTAGCATCCATGCCTTTCGTCACGCCAAGCGGTGTTCACATTACCCTTGGAGATGTGGCAACTGTGCGTATTGACGACGGGCCGGCGGGGATTAAAAGCGAGAATGCCCGATTAAATGGATGGGTATACATTGATATCTCGTCAGACTCGGCCACAGGTATTGACTTGGGGGGCTATGTAGATAGCGCGAAACGTCATTTATCACAGAACCTTGATTTACCCACTGGATACTCTATTACGTGGGCGGGGCAGTTTGCTTACCTTGAGCGCGCGAAAGCAAAACTGTCGGTGGTTATACCGCTAACGTTAGCCATTATCTGCCTTTTGCTTTATCTGGCATTCAAACGCCTTCGCGATGTGGCACTCATACTCGCTACCTTACCGTTGGCGCTGGTGGGCAGCGTATGGTTGCTTTACCTTCTTAATTTTAATCTGTCGGTGGCGGTAGGTGTTGGGTTTATTGCCTTAGCAGGTGTAGCGGTAGAAATAGGCGTTATCATGCTGGTCTATCTAAACCAATATGTATCAGACGCACTTACTAAGCACGCAACAGAAAGTGGCAACACCAAAAAAGATGAGCTTGTTAAAACGGCTATTGTCCATGCTGCATCGGCGCGACTTCGCCCTGTTATGATGACATCGCTTTCTATTATTGTGGGCTTATTACCTGTTCTTTATGCCACTGGAACCGGTAGTGAGGTGATGCAGCGAATTGCGGCGCCTATGGTAGGCGGTATGGCGAGTGCACTGGTATTAACGCTGTTGGTATTGCCTAGCGCGTTTTACTTAATTGTGTCACGCAAAAAATAATAGAATTGAAAGTACAATAGCGTAGATGAAGCATGGGGAAGCGATAATACGCTTCCCTACGCTACATTTTTAAAGCGTTGCGCGACTAGAGCGCTGCCGCATGATCTTTCGCATAATCCTCAACTTGTTGCCAAACACGCATAAGGTTTCCGCTCAATATCTTTTCAATGTCGGTACGGCTATAACCTCTATCCAGCAATCCTTGTACTAGGTTTGGAAAACTCGCCACGTCTTTAAGCCCAATGGGTAATGAGTCACCTACACCATCATAGTCTGAACCAATACCTACATGATCAACACCAATCAGTTTTACCACGTGATCGATATGGTCAAGCACTTCATCAAGGGTTGAATAAGGGTATGGCACTTCTTTGCGATAATTCTCTTCAAAGTTCTCTAGCTTAGGGCTGTCTTCGCCTTCTTTTTCAACCAAGGCTTTGCGCGCTGCAGTAAGGCCACTACGCCACTTGCCAGCTTCTTTAGATACAAAACTAGAACCAAAGTTAATCATAATAACACCACCATTTTCGCCGAGTTTTTTGATCATCTCGTCGTCCATGTTGCGCTCAAAACCGGGGGTAAAGCGGCGCAGTGAAGAGTGCGATGCTATAACTGGTACCTTTGTTAACTCAATAACTTGGTAAAAGGCGTCGTCAGACACATGGGAAATATCTAGCATGATGCCAATGTTGTTCATTTCGCCCACTAAGGTTTTGCCAAACGGGCTAAGGCCTTTCCATTTTCTGCGCAGGTCATACGAAGAGTCAGAAATGTGGTTAGCTTGACTATGAGCAAGGGTAATGTAGCGAATCCCGCGCTCGTAAAAAGCCGATAGGTTCGCCAGATCACCTTGAATAGGCGAACCATTTTCCATGCCCATTGGAAGTGAAATTAACCCTTTTTCAAATTGGGCTTTTACGTCAGAAGGGCTTTTAGCAATGGCAAATTTATCAGGTGCACGGGCAACAATGGCTTCTACTGAATCGATGAGCTCATGGGCAAGCTGCGTAGATTCTGGAGAGTTGTCTAAACTAGCAGGCACGTAAATACTCATAAAAGGGGCGTTCAAGCCACCAGTTACTGCACGAGGGTAGTCAAAGTCGCCGTCCTGCGTGGCTTTAGTGACATCAACCCACTTTTCCTTAACTCGATAAGGTACATCGATGTGACCATCAACAATAATAGTTTCTTGTGCGATCTTGATAGCTTTTTCAGATGCTGAATAAGTAGAGGTCTCAGCAAGTACAGAGTGTGAAGCAACAAGCGCAGAGATAAGTAATGCGCAAGATGAGAGTGGGAAGCGCCCCTTCATAGAAAATCCTTATTTTGTTTTTTTATCGCTTAGGTCAACAACCGCTAACTTAATAGCATTACGAGACTAAAGGATAATGCACACCGCGACAATAGGCTTTTACTTGCTATGCATTTACCTCAGATTGCTCTCGTTAACCCATAAATTGGTCGATATTGCTCATTTTTAGAGCGCTTGTGCTTGTTTACTTCAAGTTTACATTGCAATAAAAATTTAAAACTTGTTATGGTGAAGACTGCGTGACTTCATTGCGCGAATACGGGATACTCCCAAGCGCTCCGCCAATTATCGATGACTACTATGCATCAGCGCGGCCGACGTAATTTTTTAGTGGCACCCGCTCTTCTCACATAATCAAGCCGGGGCCACAGCTAACAAGTATGAGAAATAAATATGGCTATTAATTTTGTACCGCTAGATAAAGAAAAGCATAAAGACCTAAAGGTTGCGGTAAATACATCTTTCAGCTTTGCGAAAAATACACACCTTGCAGCAGCAACGATCCGTGAATTTGCACAACTAGCAGCCACTATGCCGCTAGTGTTCATTGAAGACACTACATCAAAGCGTCACCACGTTGTGACTATGCTTGGTATGGAACAAGGTCAAAACCTTTTTCTAACTGGCGACAGCTGGAAAGGCCCTCACGTTCCAATGAACATCCTTCGCTATCCATTCGACGTGCGTCCAGACGGCGACAAGCTTGGCGTTTACATTGATGAAAACTCTGACCTTATTTCTGACGAAGGCCAAGCGCTATTCACTGAAGCTGGTGAAGCAAGCGAGTTCCTAGATAATCGTCAGAAATTCCTAGCAGACCTTGCGAATAGCGAAATGTTAACTCAGCGCTTTGTTGCAAAAGTCGTTGAACTGGACCTTCTTGACCCAATTCAAATTCGCCTTACTTACCAAGATGGTAAACAGCGCAATGTTACTGGCATGATGAGCATCAATGAGAAGAAGCTTCTTGAGCTGCCAGAAGAGCAGGTGCTTGAGCTACACAAGCAAGGCTTCCTAGGTGCTATCTACGCAGTAATGATGTCTGTTGGTCAGCTAAACCGCCTTGTTGAGCTTTCTAACGACACAGAAAACCCAATTCGCAGCATGCAGCTTTCAGCGGTTAAAGCTGACGCTGAAGCGGCACCAAAAGCTTAATAGCTTCTCAATTCTGAATACCAAAAACCCGCTTAACAGCGGGTTTTTTTATGTCTTTTGCACTCGTTCAGACTTCGTCATGTTTCGTTCAGAAATCGTTAAGTTTTAATATCTTATCTTATGCGGGCTGGTTATTACAGTTCCCAACACATTTTTAAGGACAAAGACATGAACACTAACACAAATAAGCTAAAAACTACGTTAACTGCACTTTCAATTATCACCGCATCAGTATTTTCAATGTCAGCTGCTCATGCTGCTACGCAAAACGAAGTACAAGTTACAGTTGTTGATTTTGAAGGGTTAGATGACAACCTTTACGGTGCTAGATATGTGCGCTACCTTGATGAAGTGAGCGGAAACAGCGGCGCTTACCTTATTAACCCTTATCTACAGCGTGTATCAAGCTTGTCTGGTGGGTACGCTAATTTAGATGGTATCGACGTGTTTAACTTAGGTACTACTTTTTATTTCGACGATAAGTGGATGCTGGCGATTGAAGGTGCTCACAGTAAATTTGACGAAGACTTTGGTGATGAGGATTACACCAATATCGATTTAAAAGTAGGGTTTAATTTGTCACGTCAATGGCAGATAGGCGCAGGTTTAATTTATCAGCGCGCTAGTTATGAAATTAATGACGGTACAAATAGCTATAGCGAAAGCGAAAATGAAACTTCACCACTCGTATTTACACGCTATACCACGGTAGGAAACGGGGGAACGGGTTGGGACTTCACTGCCCAATACATTGCCGATGATGTTGATGTATTATTTGGAAGTGCGCGTTACTTCTTTAGCCCAGGTCTAAGCGTTCAAGGCAGCTATAGCTATACCAATGCGCCCGACGGCTTTGACAACTTAAAAACAGCAGGGGTGGCTTTAGATTACTGGGTAAATGAGCAGTTCTCAGTGTCAGCAAGCTATGAAACAGATATCGACAGCGATATAGAAAGCGATGTCGCGTCACTTACGGCTTCTTACCGCTTTTAAAGCAAGTCAGCTATCTATTATTGATAGCTAGCAATTATTAACAATGAACTATCAGCTTCGGTTGGTAGTTCATTTTTTGCGTTTATACCTATAAATCGCTTTTAAGTTAACAAGCGTCTTCAATGTTTTTAAAAACAGCCGTTCATCGATAAATTTGAAGTTTAATTATTCCCGCCTGAATATTTTTTAATCTTTTTTACACGCCTAATCATACACTTCCTAAAATAACTGTATATAAAGACAGTTTAAACCCAGTGTTTATGCGGCTTTCACGCCTTTTTTCTACTTGACAGTGGGGATCATTGATACCTAAACTGTATCTCAGTGGGTAAATGTGGCGAATTGTGGATCAAATCATCATCACTTTGCAGATTAGTACTCAAAAAACAAGAAAACCAAGAGCAAATAATAAAAGGCTAGGGGAATGTTCCGCGGCGCTAACGCAATCAATCTGGATACAAAAGGCAGACTGGCTATACCGACGAAGTATCGTCAGTCGCTGCTGGATGATTGTCAGGGACAACTGGTCTGCACTGTCGATACACAACAAAGTTGTTTGCTGCTTTACCCACTTCCCGAATGGGAAGAGATCGAGCTTAAACTCTCTAAACTTTCAAGCATGATCCCAGCCGAGCGTCGCTTGCAGCGATTGCTACTAGGTTATGCTTCAGAAGGTGAGATGGATAAAAGCGGGCGCATTCTTGTTCCTACTCCACTGCGAAGTTTCGCAAAACTCTCAAAAGAAGTCATGTTAGTTGGTCAGTTAAACAAATTCGAAATTTGGGATGCCGATATTTGGGCACAACAAGTTGAAGCTGATATAGACACCGAACGCAAAGGCGAATTTGAACTTACCGAACGATTACAGGACTTTTCTCTATGACGCAGCCTAGCGAATTTAAACATATTTCTGTATTGCTTGATGAATGCATTGAAGCCTTAGCGATTAAACCGGACGGTATCTATATTGACGCCACTTTCGGCCGTGGAGGGCACTCAGCGCATATTTTAGAAGCATTGGGCGAACACGGGCGACTCATCGCCTTTGACCGTGACCCACAAGCAATCAAAGCGGCAGAACGCTTCGCCGATGATAAGCGTTTTAGCATTATTCATTCACCGTTTGGTGATATGGCAGAAGAAATCGAAGCGCTAGGGTTAACAGGTAAGATTGACGGTGTGCTTATGGATTTGGGCGTGTCTTCACCTCAACTTGACGATGCCGAGCGTGGCTTTAGCTTTTTACGTGACGGCCCGCTGGATATGCGTATGGACACCTCTCGTGGACAAAGTGCTGCAGACTGGCTGGCTAGCGCCGAAGAACAAGACATCACGCAGGTTATTAAAGAGTTTGGTGAAGAAAAATTCGGCAAACGCATAGCCCATGCCATTGTAAATACGCGCAAAGAAACGCCCATTACGCGCACCGCTCAGCTAGCCAAGATTATCGACGAAGCGGTTCCTGTAAAGGATAAGTTTAAACATCCGGCAACTCGTGCATTCCAAGGCATTCGCATTTATATCAATGCGGAACTTGAGCAACTTCGCGTAGGCCTTAAAGCGGCGACGCAAGTGTTGGCGAAAGAAGGCCGTCTTGCCGTTATTTCGTTTCACTCGCTTGAAGACCGTTTAGTAAAACGCTTCATTAAGGATCAAAGTAAAGGGAAAGTTGTACCGCATAATTTGCCGATAACCCAAGCTGAAATAGATGCAGATAAAGTCTTAAAAGCCTTGGGCAAAGCAATAAAACCTTCAGAGCAGGAGATTGCGAACAACGTTCGCTCTCGCAGTTCGGTATTACGTGTGGCAGAAAAGTTATGACCAAAGCCGCGCCAGACAAGGCCAGCACTAATTTTAAATTACTGCTAATAATTGTTTCAGATTTGACCCGCAACAAGTTGCGGGTTTTGTTGTATTTAATGGTTATCACAAGTGCCATGGCAGTGACACTTAGCAGTCATCACAACAGACAGCAGGTCATTGCTCTTGAAGACCTGATGCAAGAGAAAGATGATCTTGATGTCGAGTGGCGTAACTTGGTGCTTGAGCAACGAGCGTTGACCGAGCATAACCGCATAGAAAATTTGGTTGAAAAGCAGTTAGAAATGTACCGTGCCACGGCAGACGACGAAGTAGTGGTGAGGCTAAAATGAGCACATCTGCACTTTCTCGTAAACGCAAAAATACAGGTGCAAAACAAAATGTAACGCCAAGCTTGGTGCACTGGCGTTTTGTGGTTGTGCTTGTTGTAATCATGCTGGTATTCGGCGTGTTGGCTGCCCGCGCGGCCTACATTCAAGTTATCGAGCCAGACGAGCTTATTCAACAGGGCGACAACCGCACGCTTAGAACCCGTGACATGCCAACCTATCGCGGGCTTATTACCGACAGGAACGGTGTTGAGCTGGCGGTGAGTGTGCCTGTTCGGGCCATTTACGCAGACCCTAAGATTATTCATGAAAACAACGGCTTTGAGGAAGAGCGCCGCTGGGAAGCGCTGGCGGATGTACTGCGCCAAGACGTGAATGAACTCAAAGAAAAAGTGGCAAACCCCAAACGCCGCTTCGTTTATTTACAGCGTCAAGTGTCGCCTGCAATGGCAGAGTACGTTGATAAACTAGACATTCCGGGCATTTATCTTCGTCGTGAAAGCCGTCGCTACTATCCGACTGGTGAAGTTTCAGCGCAGTTAATCGGTGTTACTGATGTGGACGACACGGGCGTTGAAGGCTTAGAGCGCATGTATAACGAGTGGCTAACAGGCACGCCAGGTTCTCGTAAAATACGCCGCGATGCGAAAGGACGCCAAGTTGAAATATTAGAAACAAAATCTGGTGAAAAAGCCGGTGATCTGCAGCTGACTATCGATCAGCGCATTCAAGCACTTGCTTATAAAGAAATTAAAGAAGCCATGATTTACTATCAATCAAGTTCGGCTTCCGCCATTGTCATCGATGTAAAAAGCGGTGATGTATTAGCCATGGTGAATGCACCGTCATTCAATCCTAACGATAGAAGCGATATTTCTGCGCACAGAATGCGTAACCGGGTTATTACTGATGCGTTCGAACCAGGCTCAGCATTGAAGCCTCTTGCTGTCCTCACTGCATTGGAATTCGGTGACGTTGAGCCTGAAGATTCAGTAAACACCCATCCAGGTTGGATGCGTTTGGGTGGCAGCCTAGTAAAAGATTCGCGCAATTACGGCGAGCTAACGCTAGAAGAAATTATTCAGCATTCCTCCAATATGGGGACGTCTAAGCTGGCGCTTTCAGTGCCTAAGCAGTTCCTGCTGGATACTTACTACAACATGGGCTTAATGAGCGATACTGGACTTAATATGGCTGGGGAAAGTAGCGGTATTTTCCATGAGCGCAGTCGCTGGTCTGAGTTTGAATTAGCCACGCTGTCGTTTGGGTACGGTATCTCTGTAACTACAGCACAGCTAGGGCGTCTTTACGCAACGCTGGCAAACGGCGGTATAAAAACACCACTTAATATCATCAAGTCACCGGAACAACCGTCGTGGCAAGCTCAATCAGAACGGGTGATCAGCGAAGAAAACGCAAAAGCCATTGTTCAAATGATGGAAAGCGTCACCCAGCGTGGCGGCACGGCAACAAAAGCAGCGGTTCCGGGCTATCGAGTCGCTGGGAAAACAGGTACTAGCAGAAAAGCGGTAGCCGGAGGCTACGGTGAAGAGTACGTCAATATTTTCGCCGGTATTGCACCAGTGTCTGACCCTAGACTAGTGACTATTGTGTTGATTAACGAACCTGGTGGTGATTTGTATCACGCGGGGGATACCGCTGCACCTGTCTTTTCATCAATTATGGGTGGCGCACTGCATATGTTAAACGTTACGCCCGATGACAAGCAGGTGACTTCTAGCCGCTTATTGAAAGGAGGTCAAAGTGGTAGTTAGTGCCTTTATTCAAAGTATAAAAGCCTTATTGGCAAAATTTGGTGTAGACGCCCCCGATATTCGCATTGAGGGTTTAACGCTAGACAGCCGAGAAGTGAATACGCGCTTAGCGTTTGTTGCTGTGAAAGGTCACGAACGCGATGGTCGAGATTTTATACCCCAGGCAATAAGTTTAGGGGCCCGTGTAATTCTGGCGCAAACTGAAGACAGTAATGCCCATGGTCAAATGGAAATGCGCGACCACAGTGTCATCATTTCGCTATATGAACTACCGCAAATGCTTTCTGCATTAGCTGCTGCATTTTATGACTACCCTGCCCAGAAAATGACCACGGTGGCAGTGACAGGGACTAACGGAAAAACCTCTACAGTTCAATTGCTTACCCAGCTTAAGGATGCGTTAGGTACACGTAGCGCAAGTATTGGAACCTTAGGGAGCAGTGTGTTTGAAGGCGATGAAACCCAGTGGTCGAACACGCCGGCAGCAAACACTACGCCCGATGCCATACGTATGCAGTACTTGTTGGCAGACTTTGTGCAAAGTGAAGTGCGCCATACGGCCTTCGAAGCAAGTTCTCACGCATTGGTTCAAGGACGGCTTGGTACAGTAAAAACCGATATCGCTGTTTTCACCAACCTTACTCGAGATCATCTCGATTATCACGGCACTATGGAAGAGTACGGCAAAGCCAAGCGCTTGCTGCTTAAGCAGCCTGGTTTAAAGGCTGTGGTATTAAACGCTAATGATAATGAAAGTAAGAAGTGGGATGGCGCAGCAGTTAAGACGATTACACGCGTCTGGACAGGTATAGACGAAAGTGGTCTGAATGGAAGCGGTCTGGATGAAAGCGGTGAAAGTGAGTTGATGCGAGCGCATAACAATCCTCAAAGTCGCCATTGTTTCGCCACAAATGCTTCTTATCATGCAGGTGGATGTAGCTTTGAACTGGTGAGTTCGTGGGGAAGCGCTGCTATTTCGCTGCCACTATTTGGAAAATTCAATATCAGTAATGTACTTAGCGCTATAGGTACGTTACTCGCTGAAGGCGAGCGTTTTGATGACGTGGTAAACGCGGTAAATGCAATCACGACCGTACCCGGGCGAATGGAAGTTTTCCCTGTAACAGGTGCCGCTAACTTGGTGGTGGACTACGCGCATACATCAGACGCTCTGGAGAAAGTGCTGTTAAGCGCAAAATTCCATACAACGGGCAAAGTATGGTGTGTGTTTGGTTGTGGTGGCGACCGTGATAAAGGTAAGCGACCGCTAATGGGCCAAGCTGCTGAGTCAGGCGCTGACGCTATTGTGATCACTACCGACAACAGCAGAAGCGAAAGCCCTGAGTCTATTGCCAAGGACATCATTGCGGGCTTGAAAAATTCTGAGCTGGCAGTGTCTATTCCAGACCGCGAGCAAGCTATTCGTCACTGCCTTGAGCATGCGCATGAAAGCGACATCATCATTGTGGCCGGAAAAGGCCATGAAGATTACCAAATTATCGGTGACAAAAAGACTAACTATAACGAACGTGCAGTTGTGGCGCGACTGCAACAGGAGTACAGCAAATGATAACAACAACGCTGTCATGGATAGCCGAAAAGGTTAATGGGAAATTATTAAAAGGCGCTGCTGACATCGAAGTATCAGCAGTAAGTACCGATACCCGCACCCTTGAAGATGGCGCAGTTTATCTGGCCTTGAAAGGTCCAAATTTCAACGGCCACGACTTTATCTCAACGGCCGAAAAAGCGGGAGCAAGCGCGGTTATTGCCAGTGAAGACGTAGCGACCACGTTACCTGTCATCATGGTTGAAGATACCAAAGAAGCACTTGGTCTATTAGGTGCAGCAGTTAAAGCTAATGTGGCGCCCAAAACGATTGCGATTACCGGAAGCAGTGGTAAAACCACCGTAAAGGAAATGTGTGCCGCCATTTTGGAGCGAAGGGGCAATGTATTAGCCACAAACGGTAACTTCAATAATGATATCGGTGTGCCGCTAACCCTTTTACGCCTTGAGCCTCAGCATGAATACGCGGTGATGGAACTAGGCGCAAATCACATTGGCGAAATCGCCTATACCACGAACCTTGTTAAGCCGGACGTAGCGACTATCGTAAACGCCGCCGCTTCTCATCTAGAAGGCTTTGGCAGTCTGCTAGGTGTAGCGCGCGCCAAAAGTGAAATTTTTAAAGGTTTAGGAAGTGATGGCGTGGCGGTAGTTAACGTTGATAGTCAGTTTGCCGAATTTTGGCAAGGCAAACTTAAACAGACTAAAACGCTTACGTTTTCCCCTCAGCAGAAAAATAATGCCGACTTTAGAGCAGAAGATATCACCATTGGATTAGATGGCTGCGCCGCATTCCACTTGGTTTGCCCGCAGGGTGATATGTCTATTCAACTGACTATTCCTGGCGTTCACAACGTGGGTAATGCCCTTGTTGCTGCAGCGCTAACACTACAAGTCGGCGCCACATTGGAAAATGTGCGAGACGGTCTACTTGCTATGAAGCAAGTTAGCGGTCGCTTGAATGTGAAACAGCTTACCGAACAAGTTCGCCTATTAGATGACACCTACAACGCCAACGTAGCGTCTGTTAATGCAGCAATTGATACGCTAAGTAGCTTTTCAGGCATCCGCGTTCTTGTGCTAGGCGACATGAAAGAGTTGGGCGAAAAAGCGCGTTTCTACCACGAGCAGGTGGGGGAATACGCTAAACAAAAAGGAATTAATTACCTGTATACCATGGGTGTTTTGAGTCAATCAGCCAGTGCTGTGTTTAATGAAAACGGTGGTCATTTCAGCGATGTTGAAAGTTTGTTGGCCGCAATGGAGAGTGATTTGTTAGTGCAGCAGCGCGATATTTCAATTTTAGTTAAAGGTTCACGCAGTTCCAAAATGGAACGTGTGGTAGAGGCGGTCGAGGCCTCTACGCTGGGAAAGCACGATAGCCGTCGGGAGCGAATAGCATGTTAATTTGGCTAGCCGACTGGCTGACACAATTCGATTCAGGGTTTAACGTATTTTCATACCTTACCCTTCGCGCAATTTTAAGCACGCTGACCGCATTACTTATTGCCATTTTAATTGGCCCTAAGATGATTCGTTATTTGCAGCGCATGCAAATTGGTCAAACTGTACGAGACGATGGCCCGCAAAGCCATTTATCAAAATCAGGCACGCCCACTATGGGCGGGTTACTTATACTCGCAGCAATTGTAGTAAGCGGCCTGCTTTGGGCTGACCTGACTAACCGTTATGTTTTGGTAACCCTTACCGTGGTTGTGGCCTACGGTATTATTGGATTTGTTGACGACTACAGAAAAGTGATCCGCAAAGACTCGAAGGGGCTCATCGCCCGTTGGAAATATTTCTGGCAATCAGTGGTTGCGTTAGGCGTCGCATTCTATCTATACAGCAGTGCAACAATAAGCGCTGAAACCTCACTATTGGTGCCTTTCTTCAAAGAAGTGTTCCCGCAGTTGGGTGCGTTCTTCATCATTATTACCTACTTTGCCATTGTAGGCACCAGTAATGCGGTAAACCTTACCGATGGCTTGGATGGACTTGCCATCGTGCCCACTATTTTAGTGGCGGGCGCATTTGCCATATTTGCTTATGTAACAGGTAATGCGAACTTTGCCGAATACCTGAATATTCCTCATATTCCGCTCACCAGTGAACTAGTGATTGTGTGCACCGCCATGGTCGGGGCTGGTTTAGGCTTTTTATGGTTTAACACGTATCCGGCACAAGTATTTATGGGTGACGTTGGTTCATTAGCGTTAGGCGGCACATTAGGCGTGCTGGCTGTATTAGTGCGCCAAGAACTCGTGTTAATCATCATGGGTGGTGTTTTTGTTATGGAAACCCTGTCGGTCATTCTTCAGGTAGGTTCTTACAAATTGCGGGGCCAGCGTATTTTTCGTATGGCGCCTATTCACCATCACTACGAATTGAAGGGCTGGCCAGAGCCGCGAGTTATCGTGCGTTTTTGGATCATTTCAATCATTTTGGTATTGGTGGGTTTAGCTACCCTCAAACTTAGATAAGCGGTAAAGAGATAAATCGTAATGTCGTATAACGTACGTGAGCATAGTTATGTAGTCGGTGGCCTAGGTGTTACAGGTCAGGCTTGCGTGCGCTTTTTGTTGCAACAAAAGGCAACGGTTAAAGCGTTTGATACACGTGCTAATTTTACTGCATCTGCTGATCTTGATACTGACATGCAAGCTTTTATGGCAGATAAGGTCACTTGCAATGCCATAAGCGAAGACTACTTTGATGGCGTAGACACCTTGGTGTTAAGCCCAGGTCTTGCACTTAATATTGAACAAGTGGCTTTAGCGCAAAAGTGTGGCGTTGAAGTAATCGGCGATGTTGAGTTGTTCGCCCGTTTAAATGCCACCAAAAACGGCGCTACGCCAGCTAAGCGCGTAGTAGGCATAACCGGTTCTAACGGTAAAACCACGGTTACTTTATTAGTGAACCATCTGCTTAAAAGCTGCGGCGTAAAAAGTATTGAAGCGGGTAACGTAGGTCGCCCTGTGCTTGAAGCGCTTCAAAGTGATGCAGATGTAGTGGTGATGGAGCTATCAAGTTTTCAGCTTGAAACTACGTCTAGCCTGGAACTCGAAGCTGCCACAGTGCTTAATATTTCCGATGATCACCTAGACCGTCACGGTACCCTTGAAGCCTATATTGATGCCAAACATCGCATTTTTGATAACGCGAAATCTGCGATTGTGTGGCGAGATGGTGAGTTTGTTGCGCCAGACGAGCAGCTTATTGCTGATGCTAAGGGTAATGCTGCATCAAATGCCGTATCTGATGGCGTATCTAATGCCGAATTTAATGAAGACGCGCTAGCGTCAAAAACTATCGTTGAATATGGACTGGGGGAGTCGACCACAGGGTTTGCGATTGCGTCTTTCGACGGTGATGGTAGTGCTCGTGACGATGAACAAAGTCTATACATTACGTTTAATGGCGAAAAGCTTATTGCCCTTAGCGATATCCATTTAGCGGGCATGCATAATGTGCTTAACATCATGGCTGCATTAGGCATATGCCAACAGCTAGGTGTTTCGCCAGAGTTCGCGGTTAAACACTTATACAGTTTTAAATCTGCACCACATCGCTGTGTGGAAATAGCCCGTGTAAACGACATCCGCTATATCGACGATTCCAAAGCAACCAACATTGGCGCCACGGTCGCGGCCCTTGAAGGGTTAGCCCCGACTATACAAGGAAAGCTGATTCTTATTGCAGGTGGTGACGCTAAAGGTGCTGATATAGCCAGCCTCTCGCCTTATCTGACTAAATATGTCTCGCACGTGTTTGCATTGGGCAAAGATGCACACTTGTTTGAAAAGAGTTTTGCGCATACTACTCGTGTGGCAACCATGAAAGACGCCGTGAAAGCAGCAACAAGACTTGCTGCCCCTGGTGATGTTGTGCTGCTTTCGCCTGCCTGTGCAAGCTTAGATATGTTTAAAAACTATATGCATCGAGGTGACGTGTTTAAACAAGACGTACACGAACTACATAATCTACATAGTCAGAGCAACAGTACTGTGGAGGCCTCATCATGATGACTGCCTCTACCAAACTTAGCGCGTTATTTGCTGCGAAGCATGACGGGCAGCCCTCGGCAACGCAACCCTATGATGTAACGCTCATTTTAATTGCGCTCGCACTAATGAGCATCGGCGTTGTTATTGTTACTTCTGCGTCTATGCCGGTGGCCGATAGGCTGCACGACAACCCCTTCTATTTTGCGATTCGCCACGGTATTTATATAGTTGGGGCGATCATTGCCGCTATGGTAGTGCTCAATTTGCCCATGCAGTTTTGGCGCATGACAAATCCCTATCTTCTGCTCGCGGCCATCGCGCTATTGCTAGCAGTACTGGTAGTGGGAAGAACTGTAAACGGGAGTACCCGCTGGTTGGCGATTGGACCTATCACCATTCAAGCGGCCGAGCCAGCTAAGCTCTTTTTCTTTGCGTATTTGGCAGGATATTTGGTCCGTCGCTACGAAGAAGTTACCGAAAACCTAAAAGGCTTTATTAAGCCTCTAGTCGTGTTCTTTGCGTTAGCGATGCTGTTACTGCTACAGCCAGACTTAGGTACAGTTGTCGTGATGTTTGCCACCACAATTGGCCTGTTGTTTTTAGCAGGTGCAAGACTTTGGCAGTTCTTTGCATTGGTGTTCGCGGGCATATTGGCGGTTGTAGCGCTTATTGTGTTTGAAGAATACCGAATGAAACGGGTTACCTCCTTTTTAGATCCTTGGGCAGATCCATTTGGTGCTGGTTATCAGCTTACCCAGTCTTTAATGGCCTATGGCCGCGGTAACTGGTTCGGACAAGGCCTGGGCAATAGCTTACAAAAATTGGAATTCTTACCCGAAGCACACACTGACTTTGTTATGGCTATTTTAGCTGAAGAGCTCGGATTTGTTGGCGTGCTTGCCGTACTTGGCCTTATTTTATGGATGGTATTACGTGCGCTAAGCATTGGAAATAAGGCCCTTGAAAAAGGGCGAGCGTTTGATGGTTACATGGCTTACAGCATAGGCATTTGGTTCAGTTTCCAGACGGCGGTAAATATTGGTGCAAGCGCGGGTATCCTGCCAACCAAAGGGCTAACACTGCCGTTAGTTAGTTACGGCGGTTCATCACTTATCATTATGTCAGTAGCTGTAGCCATATTACTTCGTATCGATTTTGAATTACGGGTTGATGGCGTACAGGCGATTGGCCGAGGCGATAGCAAGTCCAGTAAAAGCAAAGCCCGTCGTAAAAAGCCTATTCCTACTAACGCGTCGCAATCTAAAGCGGCACATGCTGAAAGTGGGGCGAGTACAGAGGACAAGAGCGACGAAGCTGACTTTTCTACAGCGACGGTTGAAGCTAAACCCACTAAAACATCAAGTGCGGAAGATGAAGGCAAAGCTGGCATTAAAGCCATACTCGCGCGGGTAGCGCAGGAGGCAGATAATGGCTAAGCGTTGTTTAATTATGGCTGGCGGTACTGGCGGACATGTTTTTCCAGGACTTGCAGTGGCAAACGCGCTTCGAAATGAAGGCTGGGACATTCATTGGTTAGGCACCGCCGAGCGAATGGAAGCGCAAGTTGTGCCTAAGCACGACATACCTATTCACTTTATTCCGGTAAAAGGGCTTCGTGGCAAAGGTGTTTCGGCACGTCTTCAAGGTGCTGTTGCTTTAGTAAAAAGCTTGTTTTCAGCAAGACGAATTATAAAACGCCTACAGCCTGACATCGTTATTGGGTTTGGCGGCTATGCCAGCGGCCCAGGCGGCGTTGCCGCAAAAAGCTTAGGTATTCCTGTGATAGTACATGAGCAAAATGCTGCTGCGGGCATGACCAATAAGCTTCTTAGTAAAATCGCAAGTCGGGTGCTTCTGGGCTTTGACGATGCGAAAGAACAATTTTCAGGTGTAGGGGCTAAGGTGCATACTGTGGGCAATCCTGTCCGTGATGAAATTTGGCAGGTAATGCCCAAATCTGTAGACATTAACGCGAGTAATAGCGAAGCCACTCTTGAAAACAGCAGTGAGCGAACGGATAGCCTGAATATGCTTGTCGTTGGCGGAAGCCTAGGTGCACAGATTTTAAATGAAACCGTGCCCAATACTTGCGGTGTACTCGATGGATTATCGATAAAGCACCAGTGCGGAAAAGGTAACAGTGAAGGTGTTTCGCAGGCATATATGTCGGTGGGCGCAGATATGTCGAAAATCGATGTCAGTGATTTTATTGATGACATGGCCGCAGCTTATGAATGGGCAGACTTTATTGTATGTAGAGCCGGTGCGCTTACGGTAAGTGAAGTTGCAGCAGCGGGGCGGGCAGCGATCTTCGTTCCGCTACCGTTCGCGGTTGACGACCACCAAACAAAAAATGCGCAGTCGCTAGTGAGGCAAAATGCGGCACTAATGATTGCTCAATCTGTATTAAAAGAAAATTTAGGGCAGGCGGTGCGTCAGTGGTTACAACACCCTGAAGACTGCTTAAGAATGGGTGCTGTAGCGAAAACATGTGCAAGCACTCATGCCACGGAAAATGTAGTAAGCCACGTTAAAAGCGTGGTAGGAGTAGGGGACTAATGGTTTTTAAAACCCCATTTGAAAGCCCGCAAATGCGCAGGGTTAAAAATATATTCTTTATTGGTATCGGCGGTGCCGGTATGGGGGGTATTGCCGAAGTATTATTAAACGAAGGTTATGCCATTGCTGGCTCTGACATTCAAGAAGGGCCAATGACACAGCGCTTAAGTGAATTAGGTGCTGATGTGAAAATTGGCCATCGAGCTGAAAATGTTGAAGGGATGGACGTTATTGTGGTGTCTAGCGCCATCAATGAGCAAAACCCAGAAATTATGGTTGCTCGTGAAAAGCGCATTCCGATCATCCGGCGTGCAGAAATGCTGGCTGAACTGATGCGATTCCGCCACGGTATTGCAGTGGCAGGCACGCACGGTAAAACGACCACAACCAGTTTAATTTCAACGATTTTTGCAGAAGCGGAATATGACCCTACGTTTGTTATCGGCGGTTTGCTTAACAGTGCTGGCACCAATGCGCGTTTGGGTAAAAGCCGCTATCTGATTGCAGAGGCTGATGAAAGTGACGCGTCGTTCCTTCATTTGCAGCCGATGGTTTCTGTAGTGACCAATATTGAAGCCGATCATATGGATACTTATGGTGGCGATTTCTCAAAGGTTAAAGACACCTTTGTCGATTTCTTGTCGAACCTACCATTTTACGGGCAGGCCATCGTATGCGGTGACGATGCGAATATCCAAGAGATTCGCCCTCGTATAGGCCGAAGTATTCTTACTTACGGTTTTGAATCTCACAATGACTACCGTGCAGAAAACGTGTCTTTGTCATTCGGTAAAGCGAATTTTACGGTTATTCGCCCAGAACGCGAACCGTTAGATATTACGCTGAATCTTACCGGTAACCACAATGTGCTTAATGCCCTTGCTGCTATCGCGGTAGCAACGGATGAAGGTGTAGATGACGACGCTATCATTCGCGCACTTGCTAGTTTTGGCGGCATAGGCCGTCGTTTCGAGCAGCTAGGTACATTTACTACCAGTAAAGGAGAGGTGTGTTTAGTCGATGACTATGGTCACCACCCAACCGAAGTAAAGGCGACTATCGCTGCGGCTCGTGCAAACTGGCCTGACAAGCGCTTAGTTATGGTCTACCAGCCTCATCGCTTTACGCGCACCCGCGACCTTTATGAAGATTTTGTCGAAGTACTGTCGAGCGTTGATGCCTTGTTGCTTCTGGATGTTTACGCTGCCAGTGAACAGCCCATTGAAGGGGCTGACAGTAAAGCGTTGTGCCGTTCCATTCGTCAGCGTGGTCAAATCGAGCCTGTATACGTAGGTGACAAAGACGCCTTACCAGCTATTTTGGCGAATATCATGCAAGATGGCGACATCGTCATGACCCAAGGCGCAGGCAATATTGGACAAATTGCTAAGCTTCTAGCCCGCCATGAACTAGAAGCAACATCACTTGCAAAGGAAGGGGAATAAGATGTCTATACCCTCAGTAAGTATTCACTCACAGCAAACCCATTCGCCGAGCGAGTATGGCAAAGTAGCTGTGCTGCTTGGTGGAGATTCTGCCGAACGGGAAGTATCGCTTAATTCGGGCAATGCGGTGTTAAATGCACTGTTAAGACAAGGCGTCGATGCGTTTGCGTTTGACCCAGCAGAGCGACCGCTTACCGATCTTCTCGACCTAAACGTTGATAGAGCACTAATCATGCTGCACGGTCGCGGTGGTGAAGATGGCTCTATGCAAGGAGCTCTTCAGTTCCTAAAAATTCCCTACACGGGAAGCCGAGTTTTAGGCTCTGCGCTGGCAATGGACAAAATTCATACTAAGCAAGTGTGGCAAAGTTTAGGCTTACCCACTGCAAAATATGAAATTGCTGATAAAAGGCACTTTGAAGCTGGTAAGTGCAGCGCTATAATGGATAAATTGGGGAATGAAGTCATGGTAAAACCGGCCAGAGAAGGGTCGAGTATTGGCATGGCGAGAGTGACAAGCGCTAAACAGCTCGAAACTGCCATTCAGGATGCCTTTAAATACGATAATCAAGTCCTGTTAGAGCAGTACATAGATGGCCCCGAATTCACTGTTTCTGTATTGCAGGGACAGGCGTTGCCGTCTATTCGCATGTCTACTCCACATACATTCTATGATTATGCTGCGAAATATCAGGATAATACAACAGAATACTATTGCCCAAGCGGCTTGTCTGAAGAGCAAGAAGCACAGCTAGCAAAACTGGCATCTCGTGCTTTCGACGCTATTTCTGGCAGCGGTTGGGGAAGAATTGACGTTATGCAGGACAACCAAAGGCAATTTTATTTGCTAGAGGCGAACACAGTACCTGGCATGACAGAGAAAAGTTTGGTGCCGAAGGCAGCCAAAGTTGCAGGACTAACATTTGACGAACTGGTACTGAGTATTCTTTCTACTAGTTTCGATGACGTTGCAAACAAGGCGTAAACGTGGCTGATACCAATACTAATCAAAAGAAGCCTGCTTCTTTAAAAGGCGGTAAAAGCAAGAAGGCAGTGTGGGGCGGCGTCGCTTTCTTACTGTTTGTTATTGCAGGATTAGTGTTTGGTGGGCTTAAAGCAAACCAGTATTTGCAGGATGAACAGCAAATGCCGGTACAGGTTATCGATTTTTCTGGTGATTATCAGCACATTGATATTACCAAGTTAGAGCGGTTAATTCGCAAAGCGCAGCCTGGAAGCTTTTTCGCGCTTGACGTCAACGAAGTATTTGAGCTCGTTGAAGCGCAGCCTTGGGTTTATCGCGCGTCAGTTAGAAAGAAATGGCCAAATACGTTAAAAATTTATTTGGTAGAGCAGCAGCCGGTTGCACAATGGAATGAAGATTTGTTGTTAAACCCTTATGGCGATACGTTTAACAACGAGGGCGTGAAGTTAGATTTACCACGCCTTTACGGGCCGGGCGGCAGTGAAAAAACCGCCCTTGAGGGCTACAATGCCATGCACGCGCTAATCTCGACAACGGATATGACGTTAGAAGAGTTATCTTTAAGTGAGCGATTTGCATGGCAAGTGCAGTTGAAAAACGGCATTAAATTGAATTTAGGACGTCAGGAGTTTATCGATAGGCTACAACGCTTTATTGATGTTTATCCACTTCTGGCGCAACAAGAGAAGGCGGTGAAATACGTCGACCTTCGCTATGACACGGGCGTAGCAGTCGGATGGAAAGACGACAGCGCCACAGATGAAGAGAGTTAAGGAAACCATGTCAAAACCTGCTGAACGCAATTTGATTGTAGGACTGGATATCGGCACCAGCCAAGTAAAAGCTGTGGTGGGTGAATTACTAGAAGATGATCAAATCAGTATTGTTGGCGTGGGCACCCATGCATCGAAAGGCATGGATAAGGGCGGCGTTAACGATTTGAACCTGGTGGTTAAGTCAGTGCAGCGTGCTGTGAACGAGATGGAGTTAATGGCAGATTGCCGTGTGTCTTCAGTTTTCATGTCTATCTCGGGTCGCCACGTTAAGTGCCAAAATGAAAATGGCATGGTACCGATTAACAATCAGGAAGTAACACAAGAAGACGTAGATAACGTTATTCATGCAGCGCGCAGTGTGCCAATTGCAGCTGAACGTCGTCTACTACACGTGTTACCACAAGAATTTACTATTGATGTGCAAGAAGGCATTAAAAACCCTATTGGTATGTCAGGAGTAAGAATGGAAGCTGATGCTCACATTATTACCTGTGCCGACGATATGGCGAAAAATATGGTGAAATGTGTAGAGCGTTGTGAACTTAATGCCGATCAGTTGATCTTCTCAGCATTGGCATCGAGTTATGCGGTTCTCACTGACGACGAGCGTGAACTTGGCGTATGCGTGGTTGATATCGGTGGCGGCACAATGGATATGGTTATTTTCACAGATGGTGCCATTCGCCACACCGCAGTTATACCGGTTGCGGGTAATCAAATTACTAGTGACATCGCTAAAATATTTAGAACGCCTATTAGCAATGCAGAAGAAATTAAGGTGAATTACGCCTGTGCATTGAAAGATATGGTGAGTATGGAAGACAGCATTGAAGTACCTAGCGTGGGTGGACGCCCAGCTAGAGTGATGTCTCGCCATACGTTAGCTGAGGTTATAGAACCTCGCTATCAAGAGCTTTTTGAGCTGGTACATGATGAAATTCGTGCCAGCGGTCTGGAAGAGCAAATCGCAGCAGGTCTTGTACTTACTGGCGGTACCGCTAAGATGGAAGGTGCTGTTGAATTTGCCGAAGAACTTTTCCAGATGCCCGTGCGCGTGGGCAAACCCATCAACGTAAAAGGCTTGTCCGAATATGTTGATGATGCTGGCTTTGCGACAGTCGTAGGACTGCTGCAATATGGCAAAGTACAATCTGATAATAAGAAGTCCAGTACGCAGAAGACCGGTGAAAGTTTATTTCATCGAGTGCAAAGCTGGTTTAAAGGTGAATTTTAATTTTATTTTGGGGGCGCTATAGCTACGGCATCAAGGCTAGCAGGAAGCAATTAGCCTAAGGGAATGACCTGGCGTAGTGTTTAAAAAGACGTACAACCGGAGAGTAAGTATGTTCGAATTAATGGATAGTCACGGCGAAGAAGCCGTAATCAAAGTCATCGGTGTCGGTGGCGGCGGCGGCAATGCTGTTGAGCACATGGTGTCTCAAAGCATTGAAGGCGTAGAATTTATTGCAGTTAACACCGATGCACAGGTGCTTCGCAGCTCAAGTGCAGACGTTACACTTCAAATTGGTTCAAGTGTAACGAAAGGGTTAGGTGCAGGTGCTGATCCGAACATTGGTCGTGAAGCAGCACAAGAAGACAGAGAAACCATTCGTCAGGCACTAGACGGTGCAGATATGGTTTTCATCACTGCCGGTATGGGTGGTGGTACAGGCACGGGTGCAGCGCCAGAAGTGGCGAAGATTGCACGTGAAATGGGTATTCTTACGGTAGCTGTGGTAACTAAGCCATTCCCATTTGAAGGTAAAAAGCGTACTTCGTTTGCTGAACAGGGTATTGTTGAACTGTCTAACAACGTTGACTCGTTAATTACTATTCCAAACGAAAAACTACTTAAAGTAATGGGTCCGGGCACGCCGCTTCTTCAAGCGTTTAGCGCAGCAAATGACGTATTACGCGGTGCAGTTCAAGGTATTGCCGAGCTTATCACTCGCCCTGGTCTTATCAACGTTGACTTTGCAGACGTACGTACTGTTATGTCTGAAATGGGCAAAGCAATGATGGGTAGTGGTGCAGCAAGCGGTCCAGACCGTGCTGAAGAAGCTGCTGAAGCAGCGATTGCTAGCCCGCTTCTTGAAGATATCGATTTGTCAGGCGCGCGCGGTATTCTTGTGAATATTACGGCTGGTCCAGATTTCGCTATCGACGAGTTTGAGACTGTTGGTAACGCCGTTAAAGCATTTGCTTCAGAAAATGCCACAGTGGTTGTTGGCACGGTTATCGATATGGAAATGACAGATGAGCTTCGCGTAACGGTTGTTGCAACCGGTATTGGCGCAGAGCGCAAGCCTGACATTTCGCTAGTTAGCTCTGAAGGTTCTCGTCTAACTCAGCCTGCAAAAGAATACGGTAACACGCAATCAAGTGAGCCACGTTCTGCAGTAGGCGGTACAGAGGGCAACCAGGCGCTAAAAGCTGATGATAGTGCGCAGCCAGACAACGATTTGGAATATTTAGATATTCCTGCGTTTCTTCGTAAGCAGGCAGACTAATTTAGCTGCCTGAAACGGAAGGGAATTATTTTGCGTTTGTGATGTCTTACTTAGTAAGGTGTATTTACACAACGTGAAAGATTTCGCGTGGATAGGTTGATTAAATACGTAATCTGACAGAGTTAAATCCGTCAGAACGGGTATTTTTTGACATGTGAGTATTAACTCACTATAATTCGCGCCCGCTTTTTTAATAGGTAAAAGCTTAAGCAGATGATTAGACAACGTACAATCAAGCAATCGGTACAAGAGACCGGAATTGGGCTTCATAAAGGGGAAAAGGTCACAATGACTCTCCGACCTGCGCCAGCAAACACGGGTATCGTGTTTAGGCGTGTTGACCTTGAACCACATGTTGACATACCTTCGCGTGCAAACGCGGTAGGTAATACCATGCTGTGTACGTGCCTGAACAACGAAGACGGTGTGACTATTCAAACGGTAGAGCACTTAGCGTCTGCGCTTGCAGGTTTAGGTATCGATAATATTATTGTTGAAGTAGACAGTAACGAGCTGCCAATTATGGACGGAAGTGCTAGCCCGTTCGTATTTTTGCTTCAATCTGCCGGTATCGAAGAGCTAAACGCGCCTAAGCAATTTATTCGTATTAAAAAGCCAGTTCGTGTAGAAGATGGCGATAAGTGGGCCGAATTAGTGCCTTATGATGGTTTCCGCGTTGATTTCCAAATTGACTTTGATCATCCTGTGATCAGTCAAACTCGTCAGCATATGGTTATGGATTTTGATTCATGCTCATATGTGAATGAAGTAAGTCGTGCGCGTACCTTCGGCTTTATGCGCGACTTAGAGTATATGAACGCTAATAACCTAGCGTTAGGTGGCAGCATGGAAAATGCTGTAGCGCTAGATGAGTTCCGCGTGCTTAACCCTGAAGGGTTACGTTACGATGATGAATTCTTAAAGCACAAGATTTTGGATGCTATTGGTGACTTGTACCTTGGCGGCCATAGTCTAATTGGCGAATTGCGTGCGTACAAAACAGGCCATGGTCTGAACAATAAGCTATTAAACGCAGTACTTGCGCAAAAAGAGTGTTGGGAGTTCGTGACCTACGACTCGCAGGAAACGGCACCAATTCGTTATGCTCAACCCGCGTTAGCGTAAAAATTTGAAAAGCCGCCTAACGGGCGGCTTTTTTTCATATGGCAATTGCTGTAATAAATGATACAGTAACCGAATAATTAATATAAATTTCACCCATTCGACAAAAAACTATACGTTTTAGGTTGTCGCCTTTGGCTTAAAACACATTCATAGTGTTATGAAGTGGTATGAAAAAGAATGGCGTGAAACAGCAATTTTCTTCGTGGTATGAAATTAACAATCACATTAGCAGGTAAAAACAAACGCTACAGGCACAGTATTAGTGTCCGTACGCTCGTGAGCGCGACAGTGCTCTCGTCTATTTTTATGCTAGTGTCGAGCCGTTCTACTGAATCTGTGTCGGAAGATGTAGCACGGGTTCGTTTAGCGCAAACAGAAGTCAATGAACGACAAAAAGACGTTGAAGCGCTAAAGCAACAAACTACGATAAAACTAAAAGCTTTACTTTCTCATGTAGCCGAATTGTCTGCACAGGCCTCGCTACTTGACGAGAAGGGCAAGCAAATCGCAACAGAATTAGGTATGTCAGCGGCTGACCTGGACGCTTTCGTACCGGTATCGATACCGGCAAACCTCCAAGACGACCCCGTCCTTCATGAAATAGCCAAACTAGAGCAATCTCTTGATTTAAAGTCTCAACAGTTGTCTATGCTTGAAAGTTTGGTAAGGGGTCACCATATCAACGAACAGAGCCAATTATCTGGTCGTCCGATAGAGTCAGGGTGGTTGTCTTCTTATTATGGTATGCGGGCTGACCCGTTTACTGGCGAACCTGCCATGCACAAAGGGCTAGACTTCGCGGGTAAAGCAGGGGAAAACGTAGTAGCAACTGCCGCAGGTATTGTGACCTGGGCAGGTGAGCGCTATGGCTATGGCCAACTAGTAGAAATTGATCACGGTGATGGCTTTGTTACCCGCTATGGGCACAACGACACCCTTACTGTTTCAATAGGCGATGTGGTGACCAAAGGGGAGCCAATTGCTAAAATGGGCAATACGGGGCGCTCGACTGGCGTTCATGTCCACTACGAAGTGATAAGAAACGGAAAACCAATCGATCCTCTGCCTTTCGTTTACAAAAAGTAGCGTAGGTAGCAGCCAGGTAATCCTCGTTGATAATGCCTTATTAGTTAAGGTCATTTACAGCGAAGAAGCATAATTTAAGAACATCGCAAAACACAACGCATTTAATATTGTGTTTTATACGTTTAATTTAGCTGTGCACGATGTGCGGCGCCTCGACAAGTAGTGGAATAATAAAGCTAATGTTTTCAAGCATCCTTCGAAAAGTATTCGGTAGCAGAAACGACCGACTATTAAAAAAATTACGCAAAAACGTAGATGCCATTAATGCACTGGAAGCAGAATTTGAAAAGCTTTCTGATGAGGCGCTAAAGGCTAAAACTGACGAATTCAAAGCACGTATTGAAAAGGGTGAAACCCTTGACAATATTCTTGTTGAAGCCTTCGCTACCGTACGCGAAGCGAGTAAACGGGTATACGGCATGCGTCACTTCGACGTGCAGATGCTAGGCGGTCAAGTACTTCACGAAGGTAAAATTTCAGAAATGCGTACGGGTGAAGGTAAAACCCTTACAGCTACTTTGCCAACCTACCTTAACGCTTTGTCAGGCAAAGGGGTTCACGTTGTTACCGTGAACGACTACCTTGCTCGCCGTGACGCTGAGTGGAGTAACCAGTTATTTACTTTCTTAGGCATGCGCGTTGGCTGTAACGTGCCTGGTATGTCACCACAACAAAAGCGTGAAGCTTACCAAGCAGATGTTACCTATGGAACCAACAACGAATTTGGTTTTGACTACCTTCGTGACAATATGGCATTTAGCCCACAAGACCGTGTACAGCGCCCGCTTAACTATGCGGTAGTGGATGAAGTTGACTCAATCCTTATCGACGAAGCCCGTACGCCACTTATTATCTCTGGCCAGGCTGAAGATAGCTCAGAGTTATATCGCCGTATCAACGTCATCATTCCTAAGCTTGTTCAGCAAGAAAAAGAAGATGAAGAAGGCCAAGAAGGCGATGGTGATTACACTATCGACCTTAAAGCAAAACAAATACACCTTACCGAGCGCGGTCAATTACACGTTGAAGAGATCCTTCACGAAGAAGGCTTGTTGCCTGAAGGTGAGTCGCTATTCGCTGCAGGTAATATCTCATTACTGCACCATATTAACGCTGCACTACGCGCGCACAAGCTGTTCGCGAAAGATGTAGATTACATTGTTAAAGAAGACCAAATCGTTATTGTAGACGAGCACACGGGTCGTACGATGGAAGGTCGCCGCTGGTCTGAAGGTTTGCACCAGGCTGTAGAAGCGAAAGAAGGGGTTCGTATTCAAAACGAAAACCAAACCCTTGCTTCAATTACCTTCCAGAATTACTTCCGCTTGTATAACAAGCTTGCGGGTATGACAGGTACTGCCGATACAGAAGCCTTTGAATTTAACCATATTTACGGCTTAGAAACGGTAGTTATTCCAACTAACCGTCCTATGCAGCGTAAAGATATGGCTGACCTTATCTACCTAACGGCAGAAGAAAAATACGAAGCTATTGTTGAAGACATTAAAGAGTGCGTTAAACGCGGTCAGCCTACCCTTGTAGGCACGGTTTCTATCGAGAACTCAGAGCTGATTTCTCGTATTCTTAAAAAGTCGAAAATTCCTCATAAGGTACTAAACGCAAAGTTCCACGAACACGAAGCGGATATCGTTGCCCAAGCTGGTAAGCCAGGTGCTGTAACCATTGCAACGAACATGGCAGGTCGTGGTACCGATATCGTGCTAGGTGGTAACTGGCAAGCGGAAGTTGAGAAAATTGAAAATCCAACTGAAGCGCAAATCGAAAAGATCAAAGCTGAGTGGAAGAAGAGCCACGACGCAGTACTTGAATCTGGTGGTCTACATATCATTGGTACAGAGCGTCACGAGTCTCGCCGTATTGATAACCAGCTTCGCGGTCGTTCAGGCCGTCAGGGTGACCCGGGCTCAAGCCGTTTCTACCTGTCATTAGACGATGCACTAATGCGTATCTTTGCCTCTGAAAAAATGGGTAACATGATGAAGCGTTTAGGCATGGAGCGCGGTGAAGCCATTGAGCATCCATGGGTAACGCGAGCCATTGAAAATGCACAGCGCAAGGTAGAAGGCCGTAACTTCGATATTCGTAAGCAATTGCTTGAATACGATGATGTAGCCAACGATCAGCGTAAAGTTATTTACGAGCAGCGTAATGAACTTCTTGATGAAGGTGATATTAGCGAGACTATCGCAGCTATTCGTGAAGATGTTATTTCAAGTGTTGTCGATGAGTACATTCCGCCACAGTCTCTTGAAGAAATGTGGGATGTAAGCGGCCTTGAAGAGCGCATGCGAGCCGACTTCGCCGTAGACTTACCAATAAAGACTTGGCTTGAAAATGACGACAAGCTTTACGAAGAGAAGCTTCGAGAGCGCATTCTAGGTGAAGTCGTGGATGCTTATAAGCAGAAAGAAGCGGTAGTGGGCGAGCAGGTACTGCGCCAGTTTGAAAAAGCGGTAATGCTACAAAACCTAGATAGCCATTGGAAAGAGCATTTAGCAGCAATGGATCACCTACGCCAAGGCATCCACCTACGTGGCTATGCGCAGAAGAATCCTAAGCAAGAATACAAGCGTGAGTCATTTGCCTTGTTCTCTCAAATGCTAGAAGCGCTCAAAGTTGAAGTGATCACTATTCTTGCGCGTGTAAAAGTACAAGCTGAAGAAGACGTGCAAAAAGTAGAAGAGCAACGTCGTCAAGCTGACGATGTACCTAAGAACTTTGAGCACGAAGAAGCGAACGCAACGCCAGAAGAAGCAAGTGACAAAGTACG
Source organism: Alteromonas sp. 5NW40-0090 (assembly GCF_057552975.1). Taxonomy (NCBI): domain Bacteria; kingdom Pseudomonadati; phylum Pseudomonadota; class Gammaproteobacteria; order Alteromonadales; family Alteromonadaceae; genus Alteromonas; species Alteromonas sp. 5NW40-0090. The sequence continues at coordinate 65,567 of NZ_BAAJLT010000012.1, read as the reverse complement.
TACCCAAGTTCGCGAAGGTGCGAAAGTAGGCCGTAATGACCCATGTCCTTGTGGCTCTGGTAAAAAGTATAAGCAGTGTCACGGTAAGCTTAAGTAATGAAAGTAGTACATGTTGCTGTGGGCGTTATCGCCCGCGGCGATGAAATTTTCATTACCCTTCGCCCAGATAACGTTCACCAAGGCGGGAAATGGGAGTTTCCTGGCGGCAAAGTGGAAGCAGGTGAGACCGTTCTACAGGCGCTGAAGCGAGAGCTTGCTGAAGAAGTTGGGATTATTGTGAACCGCAGCGAGCCTGTGATTGTGATCACCCATGATTACGGCGACAAGCAAGTTAAACTAGACGTTCATCGCGTTTTTGACTTTACCGGCGAGCCCCATGGTAAGGAAGGCCAACAGTCGCGGTGGCTCAATGTGCAGGCGCTTAACGCAGCAGACTTTCCGGAAGCTAACGTTCCTATCATTAGTGCACTGCAGTAAATGCGATTTAAATAGCAACAAACCAAAGCGGCCAATGGCCGCTTTTCTATTATACCTAAGTATAAACTACTCATTTTCAAACATTTTCTTTTCAAAAAAAACACGCCTCTAACAAGATTGTTAGACTTTTGTACTTTGACAAAATTGCCATTCTCGCCTTGCATAACACCTAATATGTAAGTTTTTGTTTTTATATAGTAATATTAAAAAGCGCCATTTGTGACTTTAATGACATTTTTGGGTTGGGGCACGAGAATTTGTGCGTTAGGTGCTTGTTTTTATATAAACGTATCCGGATTCATACTTTAAGGGGGTAAGATTTAAACGATATTTAAAAGGTGCATTAACAGCCATTTATATATCGAGGTTAATTATGGCGCTCAAAAAATCATCTGACCCAGTAGCCGCACCTGCCGTTCGCGTAGATGCAAAAATGAGAAAAGAAGCGGAAGAGGAGCGCCGCAAAGCGAGAACGTTAGCAAGGCAGCAACAGGCAGCAGAGCGAGTAGCTTCAGCTACAACAGAGCTAGCCAGCGGTATTAACCAGGCATCAAGTGCCACCGACCAACTCTCAACAGCGGTTAACGAGATTGCCGCCGGCGCCGAAGAGTCAAGCAGTGCAAGCCAAGAAAGCTTAGCGGCTATCACTCAGATTTCAGGTGGCCTGGTTGCGCAGCTTGAATTGGCAGGCTCGACAATGGACAAAACCAACGAGCTCCAAACTTACCTTGAGCGTGTGGTTGGCGATTTAAGCACCATGATGACCAGTGTTAAAACTGCGTCTGAGCATCAATCACGCTCAGTGGTGATGATGAGCGAGTTAGAACAACAAGCATCGAACATCGGCGAAGCTGTCAAACAAGTGACCCGCATTGCCGATCAGACTAACTTGCTAGCGCTTAATGCTGCTATTGAAGCGGGACGGGCTGGTAAACACGGAAAGGGATTTGCCGTAGTCGCTGATACGGTGCGCGCACTCGCAGAGGTCTCCGATAAGAGCGCTGCTGACATAGCCAAACAAATAGAGCGTATTCAAGAGCAATCAAATCGAGTATCTGATGCGGTTAAATCGTCTTCAGAAGCAGCGCTTGAGGAAGTGACTAAAGGCGAAGCGGTTACCGAACAGCTTACAACCATCAAATCAGACATGCAGAGTATTGCCGATGGCGCGGGACAACTGCAAGCGCAGGTCAAGGGTATGGATGCCGCAGCCAAAGAAATTCAAACCGGTTCAGAAGCAATTTCGTGTGCTGCCGACGAGCAGTCAACCGCTGCCCAGGAAGTGTCATCTAATGTCTCTGAGCAGAGCGTTGCCTTATCTCAGGCTGAACAGGCCGCACAGTCACTAGAAATAATCACTGAAGAGCTTAAAAACAGTACAGACATCAATAAGAGCGCAGAAGAGGTGGCCTCGTCAGCAGAAGAATTGTCAGCAACTCTTGAAGAAATTAATCGCTCATCCAGTGAAATCATGACGGCGCTGACCCAGGTGAATAATGGTTCACAGCAGGCAGCAAGCTCTGTCGATCAAGCCGTAGGAAATATAGACCTGTTAAGAGAAGGCGTTGATAGCGCCTCAGCGCAGTGTGATTTATCGTTAGAGAAAGGGCGTGCTATTACTGGATTGCTTAAAGAAAACCGTGCGTTGATTGAGGGAATGGTTAGCGGCATAAACCTTGCGCTTGAAACTAGCAAGGAAAATGTGAGTGCCATCAGTGAGATGGAAGTCATGACACGTCAAATAGACAAGGTTATCGATACTATCACCACAGTATCAGTGAAAACCAGCATGCTGGCGGTTAATGGTGCGGTAGAAGCGGCGCGAGCAGGTGAGTATGGCAAAGGTTTTGCGGTTGTCTCAGCAGATATTCAAAGCCTAGCTGATGAAGCGGCTGAAAACGTAGAGCAGATAAAAGACCTCATCAAAGCCATTCAAGATCAAACCATGAGCGTGAAAACTGACTTAACAAACGTTGCTGAAAGCGCGTCTAGAGAGGTCATGAAAGCGAAGCAAACGACGCAAGATGTCGAACAAATTGCGACTGACATCAACGAAGTTGTGAAATATAACCAAGCGATGAAAGAGCGGGGGGAAGAAATTGCTGCCGGTGTTACTCAGGCCCAGCGTGGGCTAGAGCAAATTGCGACAGCAAATGAGCAAGCGAGCAGTAACTGTCAGCAGGCACTTAACGCGGCCGACCAGCAAAGTAAGGGCATGGAGATACTGGCTAAGTCTATTGAAGAAATCGCTTCAGTAGCAGATGAAATGCAAAACGGCTAATCCATCGCCCTAGGCTTTAAAGAGGAGCTGCCTCATGAGTAACGATAACACTTTTGACGAACCTGAACGCAATACAGAACAAGCGGCGGACGGCGAACAACAGTTTGTCTCCTTCTTGGTCAACAAAGAGCGCTTTACTTTTCCTATGTTGTCCGTAGGGGAAATTATTCGCGTGCCGACAATGGTGTCGGTACCGCTGGGGCCGCCGCAAATGATTGGTTTAGCTAATCTTCGTGGAAATGTATTGCCCGTTTATGACCTAAGCGCGATTTTGCTGGGAACCCATACACAAACAAGTGATGTGACTCGCGTTATTGTCGTTGAGTCTGAGCTTGGCAGCATTGGTTTCTTAGTTGATAGAGTACTTCGTGTGTACAGCGCACCTAACGACACAGTCATTGATAAATCGGCAATGACAGACTCTATCGCCTATGACTACATGCTGGGCATCATTAAACAAACTGACCAGCCAGTCGAGCAAATTCTGGATGTATCTGCACTTGCTAAAGCGCAAGCTGTAACAAAGCAGGACGGTAACGCCATGCAGTTATCGGGAATGAAACGTATTGATAACGACGAAGTTCAAGAAGCCGAAGAGGATGACAGTCTACAGCAGCTAGTTTGTTTTTCTCTTGAAGAGCAAGAGTTCGCTTTTCATCTCCAAGATGTAGAAGAAATCGTGCGAGTACCTTCAGAAATTTCTCAGTTGCCAGACAGCGCGCCAGCAGTGTTGGGGTTGGTAAATCTTCGTGGCCGTATTATCCCGATTGTCGACCTTTCCAATGCTATAGGCATGATGCATACCGATATCAACGAAGCCTCGCGAATAGTGGTAACGCAAAACAGTGAGTTCGGCAGCGTAGGCTTTGTCGTCGCTAAAGTTAGTAATGTGGTGTCTATATCTGATTCAGAGCTAGAGAGTGTGCCTTCAGTATGTAATGACGGCGCGGAATCAGGCTTGCTAGAAGCAGTATATCGCAGCGATGGCGGCAAACGACTAGTGTCAATTATTAACCTTTCTAACATCTACGGTCGTGCATTAATGAGCGCACTTAGCAGCATTGAAGACGATATCAAGCAGGAGTCGCAAATGAGCGAAGGCAATGATGTGACTATTGATGAAGATGATTGCGAACAATACGTCATCTTTTGGATTAACGGGCAAGAATATGGCGTGAGCATTGACGATACTCAAGAAATTACGCGCGTGCCTGAAAAACTCGAAAGTGTGCCGAGCACGCCCGATTACTTAAAAGGAATTGTGAACCTTCGTGGTACGGTGCTGCCTGTCATCGACTTGCGCAGTCGCTTGGGTATGCCTAGCAGCGAGACCTCAGAGCGCCAGCGCATTGTTGTTCTAACCAAAGACAAGCAGCGCACGGGATTCATTGTCGATGGTGTGGCGGAAGTAAAAACGGTGGTGAGACAAACCATCGAAAATGCGCCTTCACTGTCTGATATGCAGTCTGAATTTTTAAACCGCTTGATAAAGCTTAATGACGAAAAGCGCATCATCCAGATCATCGAACCCAATGTGTTACTCAATGACAACGCCGTAACCGCGGCACAACAGCAGTGTTAAGAAGACGATTGAGGTAGTGTATGACAGTTAAAGTACTTATCGTTGATGACTCTGCGTTGATGCGAAAGCTGTTTACTCAACTCTTCGAAAAAGAGGGGTTTGTTGTTCAGGTGGCGCGAAACGGCGAAGAAGCGTTAACGAAAGCCGTAGAGTTCGAACCCGACTGTATCACCTTGGATATTAATATGCCGGTGATGGACGGCATGACCTGCTTAGCTATGCTAAAAAAGCTTTATACATGCCCAATTATCATGGTGTCCTCTTTAACGCAGAAAGGTGCAACTATCACTTTGGAAGCACTTGCTCTTGGCGCCAGTGACTTTGTGCTTAAAACAGGAGGTACAGTTACGCGGGATATATCTGATTTAGCGGTGCCTCTAGTAAATAAAATAAACGCGTTAGCGAAAACCGGTAAACCCCAGCGTCCCACCATTAAAGCGCCGCCCGTTGTCAAACAAAGGGTTGTGCGAAACACGAGCAGTGCGGCATTTGAAATAGTGCTTGTGGGTGTCTCAACAGGGGGGCCGAAAAAACTAGAGCATTTGGTCGCAAACCTGAGTCCGGCCCTTCCTGTTCCAGTCGTTATTTCTCAACATATGCCCGCGTCTTTTACCAGTGCGCTGGCAAAGCGTTTAGATGGCCTTAGCCCACTCAATGTCGTTGAAGTGAATAGGAAAATGCCTATTCAACCTGGCACTATTTACTTGGCTAAGGGGGACGCGGACCTTGCGTTTTCCAAAGTAGGCAGTGAAGTGTCGGCGCGCCCTGTACCATCTAGTCCCAGCTTTCTGTGGCACCCCAGTGTAGATCGAATGGTTGATAGCGCACTCAACTACTACAAGCCGCTTTCCATGCTATGTGTTCAACTAACTGGGATGGGCTGTGATGGGGTTGCCGCAATGAGTAAAGCATTTAAAGAAGGAGCAACAACTATCGCGGAGAGCGAAGCCACGTCGGTCGTGTTCGGAATGCCCAAAGAGCTTATCGAAGCAGGCTGCGCCAGTTTTGTACTAGACAGTCCAAAGGTCGCATCGAAATTAAATGCGCTTTGTCGTTAATAGGAGTAGTAAAAATGGGTTTGAAAAAGAAAGTGGAGCCTGTTGCCAATATTTCTGAAGACTTTGAAGAAAAGCGCGAACACCCCAGAACTACAGAACAATTGATTAGCGACTTAAATTCAGACGACTGTGACGTTCGCCGATGGGCAGTAAGAGATTTGAGTGGCCAGAAAGACGCCCACGATGTGTTTCTCAGCAGACTGCCACACGAAGACGACCCTACCGTAATCGAGGCACTTTTTAGTGCTCTTGAACATGACATGTCAGAAAGTCACGCGTCACAAGTGCTTACTATGCTCAAGAGCGAACATGTACAGCTTCGAAACGGTGCTATAGAGCTCATGCAGCAAAACCCAGATATATTCGCCGCTAACGTGAATATGTTGATGCATGACGACGACCCCGATACACGTATTTTCTGTGTGGATATTATTGGCGCAGTGGCGCACATTGAGGCAGTAAACTGGCTACATCAGTTTGCACTTAACGATGACAATGAAAATGTAGTCGGTACAGCACTAGATAAACTCGCCGAAATTGCCGACGTGTCTACGTTAGAGATATTGCAAACCGTAGAAAGTCGATTCCCAAATCATAGCTATATCCAATTTGTTATTTCATTGATACGAAACCAAGTAAGGGGCGGTGATGAGTAACGCAGTGCTAGAAAAAATAGATGCTGCCGACTTTGAACGGTTCCGCTCTATGTTTTATCGAAAAACGGGCATTCACTTTGAAGATTCAAAGCGCTACTTCGTTGATAAGCGTCTTCATGAGCGGATGAAAGCCACGGGTCACACAACGTTTAAAGGCTATTTTACCTATATGCGTTTTCAAGCATCGGGTGAAGAGTTCCAAAATCTTGTGAATTCGATGACGGTGAATGAAACCTATTTCTTTCGCGAAGAATACCAGTTTGAGGCAATGGTACGAGACATCATGGATGAGCTAGATGGTTACCGTGCGCCAGGAGAAGATTTGAGAATTTGGTCAGTTCCCTCAAGCACGGGAGAGGAGCCATACTCTATTGCAATATACCTTATTGAGTATTGGAAAGGCCTAGAACACAGAGATGTAGAGTTGGTTTCATCTGATATCGACAGCAACGTGCTGGCGTCAGCAAAGAAAGGGCTATATTCAAAACGTTCTGTACAGAATATCCCGCTGCCTCTCGTCAAAAAATACTTCAAAGAAGTCAATGGACAATACCAGCTAAGTGAAGATATTCGTGAGTCGGTGTCATTCACATTGGCTAATATTTTGTCGGGCAGCAACATGAAACAGTTTCGGCATTTTGACCTTATTTTTTGTCGCAACTTGCTTATTTATTTTGATGATGAATCTCGAAAAAAAGCGGCGCACGTGCTTTACGACGCCATGAAGCCTGGCGGCTATATCTTTTTGGGACACAGCGAGTCGATGAGTCGAATTTCGTCAATGTTCAAGGTTCGCAAGTTTGGCGATGTGATTGCCTATCAAAAGCCACTTGCAGGAGGGGCTTAACATGAAAACAGTAATGATTGTTGATGATGCCTCTACGGTAAGAATGTTCCATAAAATGCTGGTATCTACTCCTGACAGGATAATTGAAGAAGCAGAAAATGGTGTAGAGGCGTTAGAAAAAGCCATAGGGACGCAGGTCGACTTGTTCCTCGTTGATGTGAATATGCCAAAAATGGATGGCTATCGACTGTGTAAAGAGATTCGCCGCAACGATGCCTTACGCGCAGTGCCTATAATCATGATCAGCACAGAGTCGGCTAATCAAGATGCTGAGCGCGCTTATCAGTGCGGTGCAAATTACTACATGACCAAACCTGTCGATGCAGACATGCTTAAGTCGGTGGTGAGTGCAGTGATTGGAGGGAGCGCCAATGAGTGAATTACTTGATGTCTTTATTGGAGAGTCGCGAGAGAACTTAGAATCGGCAAGCCAAGAGCTGTTAGCAATTCAATCGTCTGGACCAGCATCAGAACGCGTAGATAAAATCTTTCGCGACTTGCACACTATCAAAGGGTCGTCTGACTTATTTGATATTAAACCTTTAACTCGGTTAGCCCATGCGGCAGAGGACTTGCTCGATAGTGTAAGAGCGAACGAAGTGAATTTTAGTGACGATATAGGCGACTTACTGCTAGAAGCCTTAGATCAAATTTCGATATGGTTTGACGAACTAGAGGTGGGCTCACAAGACCTAGAGCAGTGGCAACCCATCTCGGCTAAGTTAGGAGCACAGTTAAGGCATTTTATCGACCCTAATGGTTTAGACTCGCCTGGTAACGAAAATAACGCTGCACATAATGATTTGACATCATCAGATGATAAAACACTGACTGACGAACAAAGAGACATGTTGGCGGCTTTTAGTGATAACGCTGACCTTAAGCTTTTAAGTCAGGTCGAAGGGCCATTTTGTTACCATATTAAATACACGCCAGATGAAGGCTGTTTCTTTCGGGGTGAAGACCCTATAAATGTGGCGCTTGCTTTACCGGGTCTTAAAGCGTTCAACATAGATATGCCCGAACTAAACCATGATGCCGATATTTACAACTGTGTGACCAATATCGAAGCACTTGGTTGTGCAGATGCAGACGCAATTAAGCAGCACATGGCTTATTACGAAGGGCAATATTCCCTTACGGTATTTACTAGCCAAGCGTTAAGAGCAAGTTGCGTAGATAAAATCAAAGATAATGTTGCCCTCATTGCTGACCAAACGTTATCGGATGCACTGAAAGAGAATGATCTTGAGCAGGTGCACGCTAGTGCAGGGCTGTTGCTTGCTTCCCAGGACGTAAGTGATGCTCTTTTTGATGATGCGAAGCGCGCGGTGCTGGAATGCTTATCGACAGCAGGCGAACTCGACTTTCTGAATCGGGACGCGCAAGCCAATGAAAGTGGTAGTGAAGATACTCATATTGATAAGGACAGTACTGCATTTAGCGCAGAAAGTACTTCTACCGACAGCACGGCTGGCAATCTTGGCGACGATAGCCCACAGGAAACTAAAGGAAATTCACCACATGCTTCTATGCTGTGTGGAAAAACGTTAGCGCCCCATGAAAAAGCGATCCTTACACAACAGCTCACGCTTTTGAATTCAGACAGCTATAAGTCAGAGTTTATGTTTCCCTCTATCGCAGGGCTGGTAGGAAATATCTTAGGCGAAACCTTTAGTGACGAAGACGCCGTGGCCGTTGCCATTTGTAATGCGCTAGATGACGAAACAATTAAGGAGCAAGCCGATGAAGTACAAAAGCAAGAAAGCGCAGAAGAAACATCAGTAGAAGCATCGCAGACCGAGTATACGGCAGAGAGCGCTGAAGCTGTGAGCGACACTAAACCCTTAAGCAGCGCAGAAGACAATGCACAGCCAGTAAAAACCGAGCGCCAAGCAGTTAAGATGCTAAAAGTCGACCAAGCTAAAATTGACTACTTAATGGATATTGTTGGCGAACTCACGGTGGCGAAAAACTCATTGCCTTATCTGGCCAAACAAGCCGAGGAGGAAGGAGGAAGCAGAAAGCTTAGTAAGCAAATTAAAGCGCATTTTTCTATTGTTAATCGCTTAACTGAGTCGCTGCAAAGTGCGGTATTGCAAATACGCATGGTACCTGTCTCTCATGTATTCCAACGCTATCCTCGCTTAGTGAGGGACTTAGCGAGGAAGCTCGATAAAAAAATTGAGCTTTGTATGCAAGGTGAAGACACCGAGTTCGATAAAAACTTAATTGAATCACTTTCAGAGCCGCTTATTCATTTATTGAGAAACAGCATCGATCACGGTATTGAGTCACCGTCTGAGCGGATTGCAGCGGGCAAGTCAGAAATGGGTCGTATTGACCTTATTGCTACGCCTCTTGATGACAGCGTAATTATTGAAATCCGCGATGATGGTAAAGGGATAGATCCTCAAAAAATTAAACTACTCGCCTTTCAAAAAGGGGTCATCAGCGAAGCTCAACTAGAGAGCCTAGACGATAACGAAGCTCTGCAACTCATATTCGCTGCTGGTTTTTCTACCTCAGAACAAGTCTCAGATTTGTCTGGACGCGGCGTCGGTATGGATGCGGTAAAAACAATGGTAAGCCAGGCAGGCGGCACTATCGAAATGCACAGCGAAGTAGGCGTAGGTACTACTTTCAAATTGCTGCTACCTCAAACTATGTCGGTTAACCGTGTAATGATGTTTGAAGTAAACGACCAAATGTTTGGTGTGGGAATGGATGCGGTGGTGGAAACTGTAAAAGTGCCCACCTCAGACATTCAGCGCATTCGCAACGAACAGGTTCTTGTTATTCGAGAAAAGCTAATACCACTGTGTAATCTGCGCGACGCATTGGGTTTTGAAGAGGCAGAGGAAAAAGAAGAGCACTCAATTTTGGTGGTAGCAACACCACAGGGAGAGTTCGGGTTAATCATCGATAAATTTCACGAGGGTATTGATGTTATTCAAAAACCTCTTGAAGGGGTGCTAGCGGGATACGCGCACTTTTCGGGAACAGCGTTGCTTGGTGACGGGCGTGTGCTGTTAATCATCAATGTACAAGAGGTATTAGCTCAATGCCTATAGCGTTCAAAAAGAAAGTGGCGGTGATGACCGGACATTGCGAAATTGAAGAGGCAGAAAGCCTGTTTGCCTGGCTAAACGAAGAAGTCTCTCGGCAAGTTAATTTAAAGGCCTTAGTCAGTGCACACACTGCGGTATATCAGGTACTGCTCGCAAAGAAGCCAAAAGTCAGTGTGTGGCCAGAATCTGAAAAGCTGATTTGGCTCACTAAAATGATGAATAACAAAAGTAATGTGTGGTGCGAATGAAAGTGATCACGGTGGCTAATCGCAAAGGCGGTACAGCAAAAACTACAACGGTAGTGAACCTTGCTTATGGTTTCGCCCAAGCGGGTAAACGAGTTATGGTCATAGACCTTGATAATCAGGGGCACGTGATGCATGGCTTAAAAGCGCTTGGATGTGCACCACAAAACGAAATTACCGAATTACCAATTAGCCACTTTTTCACGTCAGTAGTGAAATGCTCAGAAAACATTTACGCAACCAATGTAGATACGAACAAGGCCAATACGAACGATAACATTACTTTAGACACTTTACGTAATTGGTGCGATTCAGTTCCTGTTACAACACATTTCGACATTGTGTTAATCGATACACCGCCGACCCTGAGTCCGCAACTGATGGCCGCGCTATCAGCCGCTACCGACATTATTATTCCAGCTACGCCTTTACCGCTTGCCACTGACGGCGTGCAAAAATTATTAACGGCCTGCAGAAATGCTATGGCGGAGCGAAAGTTCAGAGCGACTAGGCTAACCATTTTACCCGTAATGGTTGAACAAAATTTAAAGCTTCACAGGCAGGAACTTAGTGGCTGGTATGAACGCTACGGGCGCAACAAAGTGCTGGTTCCCATAAGAAAGAGTATCAAATTAGCCGAGGCATTTGCTCAAAACAAACCCGTTTTTGCTTATGCTCCTCACAGTCGTGGCGCACACGACTATACTGAATTATGTAAACAATTAATCGGCTAGAAACAAGAGGTAATGCAATGAGCGCAATACACTTAGTAGATGATTCAGCAACAATGCTAATGAGTATGGAAATGCTGCTTAAACGGGCAGGCTATACAGTAACAAAATCAGAAAGTGCAGAGGCAGCGATGGCGGCACTTGAGTCCATATCGCCCAAATTAATAATAACGGATTTAAACATGCCGGGTATGAACGGTATAGAACTAATAAAAACACTAAAGCAGCAATCTAAATTTAGGTTTACCCCCATGTTGATGTTAACCACAGAGTCGCAGCAAAGTCGTCGAGAAGAAGCGAAAGCTGCTGGTGCTACAGGCTGGCTTGTCAAACCCGTCGAGCCAGAGCAATTGTTAGGTGTAGTAAAGCAGTTGGTACCAGCTGCATAAGGTAAAAACATGAAAGTACTTGAAAGAGCAAAGCAGTATTACGAAACAGTGCTCGCTGAGAAAATAAAAGTGCTTAAGGAAAAGACAGGTAACATGCAGGATTCGCTTTTACTTTGGGGCGGGCTTTTAACCGTAACAGTAGTAGGCGTAGTGGGGGCGCTGAGTATACCTATAGAGATAATGGGCCTGCATGGGGGGGTCTATGTAACTATTTTAGCAATGTTGACCTTTGTGCCTTGGTATGCAAACCGACAGAATCGCATGTTTGCTGCCAAGTTAAGTCGTCAAGAAAGCTATTTGCAAGAAACTTCATCGCAGTTAAGCGAAACCCATGCTCAGGTTAATGATTACGTAGCCATATTAAAAGGGCAAATGGATGGCATAAGTGCAATAACTGAAGACGCCTCAATGGAGCTAATGAAAGCGCTGTATGAGATTGAAAGCAGTATTCAAGATAGTATAGACAACGTGGAATTGGGTCAGAAGAATGCTCTTAATTGTAAGGAGAAAAGTGCAGACGAGTTTGAGTTGGCGGCGCAGCGCCTATCTAATATAAAAGAAATGATTAATACACAGCGCGCGCAACAGATTGCAGATACTGAAGCCATTCAAGGGGTAATGCGTGAGGTTGAAAACCTAAAGGAACTCACCGAATTAGTTAAAAATATTGCTTCGCAAACTAATTTATTAGCCCTTAATGCTGCAATTGAAGCGGCGCGAGCTGGCGAATACGGACGGGGATTTGCCGTGGTAGCTGAACAAGTGCGCATCTTATCATCTCAGTCTTCAGAAGCAGCAGAAAAAATTGAAACGGGTATTAAATCTGCCCTTGATGCAGCGCATCTGCAGGGCGAAAAAATGCTGAACTCAACACGAGCAAATGATACGTGCGAATTACTAACAGGGTTTTCTGAATCGCTGGAAAATATAACGGCACACTATCGTGTACTAGAAGAGCTTAACCCCAAGATGCTGGCCTGCTTCTCGCAAAGTGCAACAGAGGTTGCATTTAAAGTAAGTGGGGCAATCGCAAAAATTCAATTCCAAGATATTATTCGCCAGCGCACCGAACACGTGAAGCTAGAGCAAGACGCCATTGTTAGTCTGTTTGGACAGTTTTCTTCTTACATTAATAACCGCGAGCATTTTGATGACTCGTTTAACTTGAGCACCAAAGAAATGTTTGAAAAGTATGTAATGGAAGACCAGCGTAAAATTCATTTCGATATTAATGAATCGTCGCCAGAAGAAAAAAATGAGTTTGAAGAGGCGCGAGAGCCTAAGATAGAGCTTTTTTAACATACTCTGACTCAGGCGCTGCCTATGTTCATTACTTTAAGTGAGCGGGCCGTTGAACTCAGGCTGACCTGAGAGAGCTCACCTTGCTACAAAAATGCCGGTCGATCTCTGACCGGCCTTTGTCTGTTTGACGCTTTAAGCGATTCAGCGTTTTGTGTGATATCGCCAGTTGGTTTCGGCATTAACGTTTGAAAGTTGCAAAGGAACCAACCTGTATTGCCTATAGGGTAATACGCTCAGACGTAGCAAACGCAACGTCCAGCTTAAAGTACGCCGCTTCATTTATAAAATGCGGGTAGGTTTCCTTTTCCCCATCCCACGGGATATCTTTCCCATCAAAGGTTCTAAACATGGGAGAACCTGGTAGCAACGGCTTAAAATCATTGTCTTGCAATGAGTGGTGGATCATCGCGGTACGCGCGCCATGTCCATCTAAAGGAAAACCGACGTTTTCACCCAAGCGAAACGCTTCACACGCGGGCAGTGCCTCTGTTTCTATCTCTTGGTTATTATAGGCTACACAAAAATCTAAAATGGCCTCGGCCATGGTTTGTGTTAAAAGGTACACATCTTCTCTTAATACGCCTTGAGGCTGACCACCCACTTCAATCATTACCCCTTTCTTACCTGTGGTACACAAATAACCGTGCTCAAGATAAGGCTTCTCGTCTTCCACCAAAATATTCGCTTCGGGCATTTGTTGTTTAACAAATCGTGCTAACTGAACGTGAAATTCATCCGCTTCTAGAATAATTAGCGTGGCGCCCATCTCGCTGGTGGTATTGTGAATATCAATAACAAAATCGGTATTCGAGTTGCCTTTTGGGCCCAATTTTTCATTCAACGTTTTGGCAAGTACTGCCTCTTTGGCCAGGTTATTACTGGCTAAACGATCAAAAGTAAACTGCCTGTTTAAGTCTTCTTCTACAAAGCGCACATTTGCAGCAAGTGCAGCTTCATTGGCGATACTTAAGGAAACATTAAGCTCATTAAATCGCGAAGGTAGCCCGAACTGTTGCCAGTTTCGAATAAGCTGAATACCACTGGTTTCATTGCCATGAGTACCACCAACAAGCGCGATAGAGTTAAACATTACTATTCCTTTTTACTATTGTGAAAATGCGGCTACAAACTTAGTGTTTAAAAAAGTCATCCGACTGCTGTGCCAACATAGCCTCGATTTCTTCTACATCTATATGCTTTGGCGTGGCGTCCTCTGCAGGCTTGCCGGCAATTTTTCTGTCTTCTGCAGCCCATTCACCTAAATCGATAAGTTGACATTTTTTGCTACAAAAAGGGCGGTATTCGCTCGTTGGGGCCCAAACAACCTGTTTGGCACATATAGGACATTTCACTTCCATAATAGACTCCAGTGAAATACGTCTTAACGGCACAGGTTGAAAAGTTAACCGAGCCTAAGACGGTAAGTAATAAACAGAACTGAAGTTTAGCAGGCCGCTAACCGAAACTGAATATCGTTTTCCACTGCACTATTTTGGCCTTCTTGCGGGGAAAACAACATAAAGCGCAGTGCGTAGCGGTATTTGTTGCCACTTAAGGTTGGGTAGTAGCCATCATCTACGCTGCATTTTACGCGTATCAGTTCGTTTTTATCTTCCGCAGCGCCTTGGTAAAAGCCGTTCTCGGCCACTGCATTTACAAACTGACCTCGCTCGCGGATAAACGACAGGCTAACCGCAATTGCATCGTCAAGAAGTCCTAAAGTCTCTAACCATTGTCCAATTTCGTTTTGACGCTGTTCAAGCGGCTGTTGTAACCAAAAGTGCAAATTAGGAAGGTCGAAACTACATGCGCCGCCGGGTATGGCAAATCGTTGTCTTATAGCGCTAAGCAGTTTGTCATCTTTAAGCGCACTACCAAAACGGCGGTCTGTTTTCAGCTTTTGCTTTAGTGTAAGCACGGTTTTTAGCGCTTGCTCTAGCGCCGTACTGTCTATTTTAGGGTGTTTTGACCAGTACACGAGATTCTTTTCGTGAGCTTCAAGGTCTTTGGTTAAATCCGAACGAAGATCTAGTCTTTCAATGAGATCGAGTAGTTCAAAAAGTTGTTCAAAGAAAACCAGCTGAAGATGCGTATGTTCTGATTTAGCCGTGATTTTAAGTTGCCCAAGCAGCTGCTCAACACGTAAATAGTTACGTACTTTTTCCTTTAGTGGAAACTCGAATACAGCGCTACCCATGGAACCCCTTAAAACACATAGACTTAGAGACATATCGCTAAAAATTTAGCAGAACAGTGAAAGACAACAAGCCTAAAGCATCAAAGCGTTTAAGCCAAGTATACTTGTTCGCCAAATCTTTACTTTGACGTTAATTGGTCAAAAAAGTTTCAAAAAGCAGTGCTGTTGGCCTTGAAACCCTTTTTTATAAAGAAAGGAGGTCAAGAAAAGGAAGGTTAACAAAAGAAAAGTTAACAAAAGAAAGGTAAGGCTCGAAGAAAGACAGAAGAAGGAGATCGAAAAGTGAAACAGGAACGATAGACAGGCAAGTTAAATAACTAAGACAGATGTAAAAGGGGTTTACTATTTTGCAAACCCCTTATGATTAAGCTGAAACAAGGCTTAGTAGTTTTTGGTGTAGCGTTGCCACTTGACTGGCAAGCGCGTCTAGCGTTGTACTGTTATCCAGCACATCGTCTGCAGCACTAACGCGTTCTTTACGTGAAGCTTGTGAAGCCATAATACTTCTTATGGTTTGCTCTGTGCTACCGTCCCGTTTTAGAGCTCGTTCAAGCTGCAATGTCTCTGGACAATCTACCACCACGACGTGGTTGCACATTTCGGTCAGTTTATTTTCAACAAGTAAGGGCACAGATAAAATGCAATAGGGTGATGTCGACTCGCTGACGAGCTGCTGCATACGAGAGCGAATAAGGGGGTGCAGCAAACCATTTAACCAATGTTTTTCTTCTTCGGCGGCAAAGACCTTTTCGCGAAGGGCTGCGCGATTAAGGCTTCCATCTTCTAGCAGAATCGTTTCGCCAAAATGCTCGGTAATGTGCCGTAAGCCCTCTGAACCTACTTCAACAACGTCACGTGCGACTTCGTCAGCATCAACAATATCAATACCGAGTTTTTCAAAAAAAGCTGTAGCAGCCGATTTGCCACTGCCTATACCGCCGGTCAGGCCCACTACGAACGCGTTTTGTTTATCCATAACCATTAAGCCTTGTAGTTAGAGCGTTACTTGACGTTAAAGTGCTACTTGAGGTTAAGTAACGCTTGGGTTTATAGCACTGCATTAAGATAGGCAGTAATGATTTCTTCTTTATAAAGCAGTGTTAGCCAGCCTGCTACAGCCAAATAAGGCCCAAAAGGAATGGCTAGCGATTTGCCTTTATTCTGAATGACCATAATAAGTAGGCCAGCGATGGCGCCCACAAATGAAGACAGTAAGATAATGACAGGCAAGCCTTGCCAGCCAGTAAATGCCCCAAGTGCCGCGAGCAGTTTAAAATCGCCATAGCCCATACCTTCCTTGCCTGTAGCTAACTTAAATAGCCAGTAAACAGACCATAAGCTTAAATAGCCGGCCGCTGCACCGATAATGGCATCGATAGTGCCAACAAATATGTTTTGTGTACTTAGCAGTAAGCCCAGCCAAAGCAGAGGCAGTGTTAACTGGTCGGGTAGCAGCATTTTATCTAAGTCAATAAACAGCAGCGCAACAAGTATGTAGGTGAAGATTACCGCCCACAGCGCCTGTGAAGTTACGCCGAACTGATACGCAGCGAAGGTACAGGCAATGGCCGTAAACAGCTCAACAAGCGGGTAACGAACTGATATTCCAACTTTGCAATTAGCGCATTTGCCTTTAAGAAATAGATAGCTGATAACAGGAATATTTTCCCAAGCGCGAATTTTGTGACCGCAGCTTGGGCAGGTACTATCAGGTTTTACTAGGTTGAATGTTTCGACAGGCGCGGTTGGATTGTTATCAGTAGATATAGTGGCGTTGGTATTGTCACTGCCACTTGCGCTGTCATTAAAATAGCTTTCATACTCTTGCTGCCAGCTGCGCTCCATCATAATAGGCAGGCGGTAAATCACAACGTTTAGGAAGCTGCCCACCATTAAGCTTACAAGGAAAACAAGAGAATAAAATACAGCTGGGTAGAGCTGGCTAACGGTTATAATGGCATCCATGAAGTGCAGTTCTTTTAGTTTTATTAGTGGTTGGAAAAGGTTGGGTGTTAAACCTGGATGGGCGCCACTAAAAAGCGTCGCCCAAACCGTTCACATATATAGAGCTAACAATCGTAAAACTAATAATCACAAAGCTAGCAATATGTTCAAGTTATACCACGTTACCCATTTCGAATATAGGCAAGTACATGGCCACAATTAAGCCGCCGATAACTACGCCTAGTACGGCCATGATCATAGGTTCTAGCAAGCTGGTTAAACCGTCTACCATGTCATCAACTTCTGCTTCGTAAATAGTCGCTATTTTACTCAGCATTTCGTCAACGGCGCCGGATTCCTCACCAATGGCAATCATTTGCGTCACCATGTCAGGGAATACTTGGGTAGCGCGCATGGCAACGTGCATTGGCATACCGCCCGCCACTTCTTTTCGTATATACAAAATCGCTTCGCGGTATACCGCATTACCGGAGGCACCCGCTGCAGATTCAAGAGCGCCTATTAGCGGAACACCTGCCGCAAAGGTAGTAGCAAGGGTACGGGTAAAGCGGGCAATACTGGCTTTTTTAAGTATTTCACCAATAACAGGAATTTTTAAAATATTACGGTCTACGCTATCGCGCAGCTTTTGGCTGCGTCTGTGTGCACGCACAAACATAAAGCCTGCGGCGGCAACTCCCATCGCGATGAAGATTCCGTAGTCTTGCACAAACCGGGAAATAGCCAGCACAAATAGAGTGAAAGCAGGCAGTTCAGCGCCAAAGCTGCTAAAGATTTCTTCAAACTGAGGTACAACGAAAATAAGAAGGATAGTCGTAACAATAAAAGCAACAACCAAAACCGCGATAGGATAAAACATCGCTTTTTTGATCTTTGATTTTAGTGCTTCAGCTTTTTCTTTATAGGTGGCTATACGATCGTAAATGGTTTCAAGTGCGCCCGACTGTTCGCCGGTATAAACTAAATCACAGTATAGGTCATCGAAATAAAGGGGGTGTTTTCTTAGTGCTGAAGATAGCGGATTACCCGATTTTACTTCTTCGGTAATTTCGCCAAGCAGTTTCCGCATTGACGGATTTGCATGGCCTTGTGCAATCATTTCTAACGATTGGATGAGAGTAACGCCAGCGGCTAGCATAGTCGCGATTTGACGAGAGATAACGGAAATATCAGCGGCAGTGATTTTTTTTGCGCCACCAAATAAAGGTTTAGCGAGTCTTTTGACCTTATTAGCAGAGATTCCCTGACGTCGGAGCAAATTCTTTGCTTCTGAGAGCGAAGTGGCAGAAATTTCGCCCTTTCTAGCGTGACCGTTGCGGTCTTTACCTTGCCAAGTAAAAGTTGCCGTTGCTTTTGCCATATATGTTTCTCAGATTAGCAATAAAGGAGATGTAGTAGGAAAAGCAAAACCCGACAACCGCCGGGTTTTTCAGCCTCAAAAGCTTTAGCAAAGACCAGAAGTTACACAACCACCCGATCTTTCCCAGGTAACTGCACCAGCGTTAACTTTACCTGTTAGGATCAGTGTGTCAGTCGTTGCAATTCCGCTTCCTCCAACTGGATTTACTGTAATAGTATAACCAGCTGTCGCATCACCACCTAGTTTAATATCTTTGACAGAAGGTGCGCTCGACCAGCCAGTATTTACAGTAATAGAACTACAATCAGCAGGTACGCCTGTTTGAGCACAAACCTCGATAGCAGTTTTAGCTGCACTTGATGCTGAGATTACTTCACTGTAAGTTGCGCGAGCAGTGTAAGTCTGATAAGCAGGCAATGCGATTGCTGCAAGGATACCGATGATTGCAACAACAATCATTAGTTCGATTAGGGTGAACCCTTTTTGGTTTTTAGTATTCATGTTCATCATGGTTTTTCTCCGGGACGTGTATAACACGTAAAGTTTAAAATCTAATTCAAATTGACGTTTATACCCGAGTCGTCCTTGTTAACGCCCCTGGTACTTGATACTCAGTATAGAATTTTATTTGTCACTGACAAGTATAGGCAAATATACGTATGTCTAGCTTTTGCAGTATGCCATGGTTCGCTAGACCATGGCAGGCCTGTTAACTTAAACTTTCGTATAAATCTTAATGACTTAGCTATGTATGTCTATCTATACACAAAGAAACATAAGGTGAAATAACTGAGGATATGCGCGAGTTGTCGTATCTATGGTTATACTACAACTCACGTTTTCTGTGCTCACCATTAACTAAGATATTGACACTCAATTAGCGCATTAGTACTTGTTTTTAACTCATTCTATTATGACAAGTTAATACGCAGCGACAAATCAATCGCCTGAACATGTTTAGTCAGCGCGCCAGATGAGATGTAATCTACGCCTAATTGTGCAAGTGACGCCAGTCGTTCATCGGTAATGTTTCCTGATACTTCCAGTTTACATTGACCTTTATTCAGCGCTACTGCCTCTTGGATCTGTTCGTTAGAAAAATTATCTAGCATGACGATATCAGCACCCGCCGACAGGGCTTGCTCAAGCTCAGCTAGGTTCTCTACCTCTACTTCAACTGGCTTGCCAGGCATCATAGTTTTCGCTCGGCTTACTGCTTTTTCAATATTTCCACAAGAAAATATGTGGTTTTCTTTTATTAAAAACGCATCGAATAAACCAACGCGGTGATTCTGACCGCCGCCACAACGTACCGCGTATTTCTGTGCATAGCGCAGGCCAGGCAATGTTTTGCGGGTATCTAGAATTTTGGTGTTGGAGCCATCTAAAAACTTAGCGTAAAAGGCAGTAATAGTGGAGGTTGCTGACAGGGTTTGTAGGAAGTTAAGTGCCGTACGCTCTGCAGTCAATATAGCGCGAGCAGAGCCTTCCAAACTCACTAACACCGTGTCAGCCTCAACCTTGTCGCCATCTTTTACATGCCAGGTTAGCGACACTGACTCGTCAATAAGCGCAAATGCTTGATTGGCCCAAGCTATTCCGCAAACCACGCAAGGCTCGCGAGTAATAATAGTGGCCTGCGCGTTAACACTTTCATCTATCAGGTTTGCGGTAATGTCGTTCGCAGCATTTAATTCGCCGCCTAGATCTTCTACAAGCGCATTTGATACTTGCTCTCGGATCGCTTGCATATCTGGTGATGTCATTTTCATCGCTTTAATCTATGCTATCTATGTATTTAGAGGGTACGCAATATTAACCATTCTCCGCGCTGAGTAAACTCTAATTGGCGAAGAACACTCATTCCAAGCAGTATATGGTCATCTTGCATACCGGGGTTCAAGTTTGCGTCTACATTACGCACTACTATTTCGCCAATGCGCAAGGTATCAATCGTTGACTCGGCAACCCTCACTACGCCATTGGCAGTGCTGGCTAAACCTTCTCGCCCGGCTTTTAGTTGAAGCCTGTTGGCTAAATGTGCGGGAACCGCTACATCTGTCGCCCCTGTATCAACAAGAAATACCACTTCCTCACCATTGATATAGCCAGTTGTTACATAATGCCCTTGGCGATTTTGTTTGAGGCGTACCTCAGTTTGCGTACCAATGCGTTCTGACGTGGGCTCGCTGTTCGGATTTATTTGTTTTTCAAGTAAGTCAGAGAAGACAAAAACAAGTAAACCGAATCCGCAAATCCATGCAAGGGCAACCATCCATTTGCCCGCTGATGTTGTCGGGTCTTGTTGTTCATTCATGTTTTTACCTTATTGATAATTGCCTTATGCATAACAGCGATGCACTGTTTTCCAATTACGCTCTTGTAAAAGCTGCCGATTAAAACAGTGGCATAAAATATTGAGCTAGCAACGCCACATTGCGCTTGCCGCCCTATACACTTATAAACCTATACAATGTAGGCTATAAAATAGAAAATCAATTACCGAAGCAAATACTATGGTGCTCTACAATCACGCGAGCTACACGGCATGTCCGCATTATGATGCTCGCCCTGACAGCACAGACATCAGCCTGTTAGTAATACACAATATCTCACTTCCACCTTCACAGTTTGGTACGTCAGGCATTCGCCAATTGTTTACCGGCACACTTAACCCTGATGAACATCCCTTTTATAAAGAAATTGCTGGGTTACGAGTTTCCGCTCATTGTGTGATTTATCGAACTGGTGAAGTAGAGCAATTTGTACCCTTCGAACAGCGCGCGTGGCACGCAGGATTGTCTTCGTTTCAAGGGCGCAGCCGCTGTAACGATTATGCCATTGGTATAGAACTTGAGGGCACTGATACTTTGCCATATACCGATGAGCAGTATAAAGCGCTCGGCGAACTCACTGATTTTATTACAAGACGCTATCCTCGGATCACTTTAGGGCGTATCGTAGGCCATAATGATATAGCACCGGGGCGAAAAACTGACCCAGGTGTTGCTTTCGACTGGGCAAGGTACAGAATGCGCGTTGCTGGGTTTAAGTCATTTTAATTAACCTCGGCCGCTGATAAAAAGGAAACCCAATACCTATGATGTTAATGAGCCTGCTGTTAGTTCTCAGCCTAGAACGGTTGATAACAAAAACACCTAATTGGCATATAGAAAAGTATGCTGGCCAATATCGCGCTTTCCTAAAAGATATGGGCTTAATTAATTTTTACGAAGAGAAGGGGAGTGAAGATGCGCGTAAGAAAGCGTCGTCCGCTGCGCTTTATTTTTACCTTCTTCTTCCCGCAATATTACTCGGTCTAATTGAATACTGGGTACTTGGCGCATTTCTTACCTTTATAGAGCAAAGCATCATTTTGTTCATCTGTATTGGCTGCCCCGCATTGCGAGCCGTCTACAAGAGCTTTCTTAATGCTGCTGACCGAGGTGACCTTCAGGCGTGCAGTATGTACACCGACCAACTAGGGCATTGTGCAAGTCAAACAGACAGTGACGGAAGTGCAGGTACAGAAGGCAAAACTTTTGGCCAGCACCTTACTTGGCTTAACTATCAACACTATGCCGCTGTGATGCTGTGGTTTATTGCATTTGGTGCACCAGGCGCGCTGTTTTATTGCTTGAGCCGAAGCACAACCGAGGCATTGTGTGATGCAAATCACCCTTTAAAAGCCGCTGCGGGAAGATTAATGTTTGCCCTTGATTATATCCCTGTTCGCGTGACAGCCTTCGGTATGTTGATGATGGGACATTTCTCACGAGCGTTGCCTGAGTGGATTAAGTACGCACTTCAGTTCGATGTACCTGCATACGATGTCCTTACACAAATTTCTTCGAAAGCTGAGATTCTCACGCCTGATGAACAGCAGTTGCAGGCTGAAAATGCAGCAATAGAACCGAAGGTGCTTGTAAAGTTAGCAAAACGTAATGTTATTTTTCTTCTTGTAATAACATCAGCGCTCACGCTTGTAGGCAGTCTGGCATAGTCATTATTTTTAACATTTACTAGTTGACGTTTCTTAGAAGGGCGTTTGGTCTATTTATTAATTGTATGTAGATCAGGCGCTTTGCCCATACTATTGCATTCTCCCTTCCTCATCAGACCAGTTTGCGGTTGCTGATTTTTCTTAACAAATTCAACAATAAAGCTTAACACCCAGCAAAAGGTAAATGCTTTGCTATGCTTGTGAGTATTTACCTCGAAATCGATCTGCCTTAAACTAGATAGGTAAAATGGTATTACCAATTGTGTTTGTGATTAAATTTTCCATGATTATTTTTTACATTCACAGCTGTTATAACGTCCCTATTGTTATAGAGCACGGTTTAAATAGAAGGATACGTAGCGCGCATGCGGCAGCAGCGAAAAAAACTCTCTGATGTGATTACCGAGCAACTCGAGTCAATGATACTCGACGGTACGTTATTGGCCGGTCAAAAATTACCGCCGGAAAGAGAGCTTGCGCTTGAATTTGATGTATCGCGACCTTCACTTAGGGAAGCCATTGGTAATTTACAGGCACGTGGGTTGGTAGAACGTAAGCAAGGCGGCGGTACGTTTGTTAATCGCAACCTTAATTCTGCCATGACAGACCCCCTAATGGACTTAGTCAGCCAGCGTCCTGAAACTCAATTTGATTTGCTTGAATTTCGTCATGCGCTTGAAGGGATGGCGGCGTACTACGCGGCACTTCGTGGTCAACCTGAAGATTACAACGCATTGAAGCAAGCATTGAACGATGTACCTACGCCCAAAGCGCACGAAAGCAAGCGTGCCCAAGCTGAGGCGCTAGGACAGTTTTATATCATTATGGCAAGAGCATCACACAATATGGTGTTGTTGCACGTAATGAGCACCATGCAAAGCATGCTGGTGGACAATATTGAACGAAACTTTGACATGCTGGCAGCGCACCCTGAAGCGGTGGAAGACATTGCTAAGCAGCGTCGTGAAATTGTAGAAGCCATTGCTTCTCGCGACCCTGAAGCTGCGCGTCAGGCATGTAATACGCATTTGGCGTTTATTGAAAAAACGCTATTAACCATTAATCAACGCGATACCCGCGTACAGCGCGCATTGCGACGATTAGAGATTTAGTTACTAGTCTGACTTTTTATAAGATAAGGGCTAGATAGCTATTCATTCGCAGAGGCCGGTCAGGTTTTTCCTGTGCCACTGCAAAAGCAGGTGAGCCAGATTGGGTCACTGTGAGTACAACGTAATTTAGTTTTCCTTCTTTTAGCGCCTTTAAGAGTAGAGGCAATGCTAAGGGAGGATTTTCTATATAAGCAAAAAATAGGATGGCACCATGTCTGATATGATGCACCAAGATGTAGATCCTCAAGAAACTAAAGAGTGGATTGATGCGCTTGAGTCGGTTTTAGAAGAGGAAGGCGTAGAACGCGCCCATTATTTACTCGAAAAACTTATTGATAAAGCACGTCGCAGCGGAGCGCATTTACCGTATGACGCTACTACTGCCTACATCAATACTATCCCAGCAGCGCAAGAGCCAAAAATGCCTGGTGACTTGACCATCGAAGCGCGTATCCGTGCGGCAATTCGTTGGAACGCATTGATGATTGTATTGCGTGCATCTAAGAAAGACCTAGAGCTTGGTGGCCATATTGGTAGCTTCGCATCATCGGCTATGCTTTACGATGTGGGCTTTAACCATTTCTTCAAAGCGCCGAATGAAAATCAAGGCGGCGACTTTATTTTCGCACAGGGCCATATTTCTCCAGGTATTTATGCGCGCTCATATATGGAAGGCAACTTAACTGAAGAGCAGTTAAACAACTTCCGTCAAGAGTGTGCTGGCGATGGTCTATCGTCTTACCCGCACCCTCACTTGATGAAAGACTACTGGCAGTTCCCAACGGTATCTATGGGTCTAGGCCCACTTCAAGCTATCTACACAGCACGTTTCCTTAAATACCTAACTAACCGTGGTATCAAAGACTGTTCAGGTCAGCGCGTATACTGCTACATGGGCGACGGTGAGTGTGATGAGCCAGAGAGCTTGGGTGCGATCGGTCTTGCGTCTCGCGAAGGCCTGGACAACCTAACGTTTGTTATCAACTGTAACCTTCAGCGTCTAGACGGCCCGGTACGTGGTAACGGCAAAATTATCCAAGAACTTGAAGGTACGTTCCGCGGCGCTGGCTGGGAAGTAGTGAAAGTTATTTGGGGTAGCTACTGGGATGAGCTACTGGCTCGCGATAAATCTGGTAAGCTAATTCAGCTTATGGGTGAAACGGTAGACGGTGAATACCAGAACTGTAAAGCCAAAGGCGGCAAGTACACCCGTGAAAACTTCTTCAACAAGTACCCTGAAACAGCGGCACTTGTAGCGAACATGTCTGACGACGACATCTGGCGCTTGAACCGTGGTGGTCACGATCCAGTTAAAGTATTCGCGGCTTACCAAAAAGCGATTGATACGAAAGGTCGTCCAACGGTAATCCTTGCTAAAACGGTTAAAGGTTTCGGTCTAGGTGCATCAGGCGAAGCACAAAACGTAGCGCACAACGTGAAGAAAATGGACGTTGATTCAATCAAAGCGTTCCGCGATCGTTTCAATATTCCTGTAGCAGACGAGAAAATTGCTGACCTGCCATACTTCAAGTTCGACGAAGACAGCGAAGAAATGAAGTACCTTCGCGAGCGTCGTGAAGCGCTAGGCGGTTACTTGCCTTCTCGCCGTGAACAGGCTGAAGAGCAGCTTGAAATTCCTGAGCTAAGTGCATTCGACGCTATCTTAAAAGGTTCAGGTGACCGTCAAGTATCGTCAACCATGACGTTTGTACGTGTACTTAACGCGCTATTGAAAGATAAGAAGATTGGTAAGCGTATTGTGCCAATTATTCCTGATGAAGCCCGTACATTCGGTATGGAAGGCTTGTTCCGTCAGGTAGGTATTTACGCCAATGAAGGCCAGAAATACGTACCTCAAGATGCCGACCAAGTGGCTTACTATCGCGAAGATAAGAAAGGTCAGGTATTACAAGAAGGTATTAACGAGTTAGGTGCAATGGCATCGTGGGTAGCGTCAGGTACGTCTTACTCAACGTGTAACGCTACCACTATTCCGTTCTACATTTACTACTCAATGTTTGGTTTTCAACGTGTTGGTGACCTTGCATGGGCAGCGGGTGATAGCCAAGCGCGTGGTTTCCTATTAGGCGCAACAGCAGGTAGAACTACACTTAACGGTGAGGGTCTACAGCACCAAGACGGTCATTCACACGTTCAGGCGAACCTAATCCCTAACTGTATTACTTATGATCCAACGTACGGTTATGAAGTAGCGGTTATCGTTCAAGACGGTCTGCGTCGCATGTACGGTAATAACGAAAATATCTTCTATTACCTAACACTAATGAACGAGAACTATCAGCACCCTGCAATGCCAGAAGGTGATGATGTTGCCGAACAAATCATAAAAGGTATCTACAAGCTTGAGCGTGTTGAAAACGACAAGTCTAAGCTTAACGTACAGCTAATGGGCTCAGGTACTATCTTGAACGAAGTACGTAAAGCGGCGCAGATTCTGTGTGAAGACTACAACGTATCTTCTGACGTTTACTCTGTGACCTCATTCAACGAGCTAGCCCGTGAAGGTCAAGACGTAGCACGTTGGAACATGCTAAATCCAGAAGCTGAGCAAAAAGTACCTTACATTGGTCAGGTAATCACGAAAGATGCAGGTCCTGCGATTTCTGCCACTGACTATGTGAAGAATTACTCAGACCAAGTTCGTGCGTTCATTGATACTGAATACCGCTGTCTAGGTACAGACGGTTTCGGTCGAAGCGATAGCCGTGAAAACTTGCGTACTCACTTTGAAGTTAATGCGTCATACATCGTGGTGGCATCACTTTACGAACTAGCTCAGCGCGGCGACGTTGAGAAGAAAGTGGTAGCAGAAGCCATTAAGCGTTTTGAAATTAACGCTGAAAAACTTAACCCACTTTACGCGTAAGCCAGATAAGGTATTTTACATATGTCAGATATTCAAAAGATTATCGTACCCGACGTAGGCGGTGACGAAGTTGAAGTTATCGAGCTATGTGTTGCCGTAGGCGACAACATTGAGGCTGATGAAGGCGTTGTTACTGTTGAAAGTGACAAGGCGTCAATGGACATCCCAGCACCGTTTGAAGGTGAGATTGTAAGCCTGTCTGTATCAGTAGGCGATAAAATCAAAGAAGGCGATGTGATTGGTGAAATGAAAGTTGCAGGTGTCGATAGTGCCGGTGATAGCGCTGCTGAAGAGTCATCTTCAGACAACGCTTCACAAGAAGAAGCGCCTAAGCAAGAAGAAGCACCAAAAGAAGAAAGCAAGTCAGAGGCAGCACCTGCTGCGTCTGGCAGCAGCGAAGTGATTGAAGTTGCAGTACCGGATATCGGTTCTGACGACGAAGTAGACGTAATCGACGTATTGGTTTCAGTGGGCGATACCATTGAAAAAGAAGATGGGCTAATTACCCTTGAAACCGATAAAGCAACCATGGACGTTCCTTCAACACACGCAGGTACGGTGAAAGAAGTATTCATCAGTACTGGCGATAAAGTGAAAGAAGGTACGGTAGTGATCAAGCTTGAAGTAGCGGGCTCAGGCTCGTCTTCAAGTGAATCGGCGTCTAGCGATGCTTCTTCTGAAGCGTCTGCACCGGCTTCACAGGAAAGTGCAAAGCAAGAGTCAGCGCCAGCGGCGTCTGCAAGCAGTGAAACTATTGAAGTAGCTGTACCTGATATTGGTGAAGACGGTGAAGTTGACGTTATCGACGTACTTGTATCGGCTGGCGACACCGTTGAAAAAGAAGACGGCCTAATTACGCTAGAAACTGATAAAGCGACCATGGATGTACCTTCAACGCATGCAGGTACGATTAAAGAAGTCTTTATCAAAGCGGGTGACAAAGTTAAGCAGGGCACCTTGGTTGTTAAGCTTGAGACCAGCGGTGGTTCGTCTTCAAGTGCAGCTGAAAAGCCTGCTGAAGCGCCTAAACAAGAAGAGACTAAACAATACTCACAGCAAGAAGACACTAAACAAGCGTCACAGCAAGAAGCCTCGCAAGGCCGTTCTCCTGTGCCGCCAGCGCCAGAAGCTAAGAGTACAGGCAAAGCGCATGCGTCGCCTTCGGTTCGCCGTATTGCTCGCGAGTTCGGTGTAGACCTGACTCAAGTTAACGGCTCTGGCCCTAAAAACCGTATTCTAAAAGAAGACGTTCAGGCTTATGTGAAAGCTGAGCTCGCGAAACCTCGCACAGCTGCAGCTTCAGGCAGCGCGCCAGTGGGTGACAACGTACTTCAAATCGTGCCGGTTAAGCCTGTTGATCACAGCAAGTTTGGTGAGATTGAAGAACAAAAGCTTTCTCGAATTCAAAAGATCTCTGGTCCGTTCCTACACCGTAACTGGGCAACTATTCCTCACGTTACGCAGTTCGACGAAGCAGATATCACTGAAGTTGAAGAATTCCGTAAAGAGCAAAACGCTTACCACGCGAAGATTAAGTCTGGTCTTAAGATCACGCCACTCGTATTCGTTATGAAAGCGGTAGCGAAAGCCCTTGAGAAATACGAAGTATTCAACTCATCACTGTCTGATGATGGCGAGAGCTTAATCATTAAGAAGTTTATCAACATTGGTATTGCGGTTGAAACACCGGGAGGCCTTGTTGTACCTGTTATTCGTGACGTGAATAAGAAAGGTATTGAGCAGCTGTCTCAAGAGCTTATCGAAACATCTAAGAAAGCCCGTGAAGGCAAGCTAAAAGCGGCTGACATGCAGGGTGGTACGTTCACCATCTCTAGCCTAGGTGGTATTGGTGGTACGGCGTTTACGCCTATTGTAAATGCACCGGAAGTCGCCATATTAGGTGTGTCTAAGTCTGAGATGAAGCCTAAGTGGAATGGTAAAGAGTTTGAGCCGCGCTTAATGGTGCCGCTAAGCCTGTCATACGACCACCGAGTAATCGATGGTGCGGTAGGTGCAAGATTCTCTACTGAGGTTGCTGCAAACCTAACTGACTTACGCAGAATCATACTTTAAATAAAAGGTCGAAAAAGTTTACAATATCAGTAACATTTTCGACGATTTTATAAGCCCATTTGGTGGCATTTAGGTTATGCTATTACACAAAAGTAATAGCATGACCCTACAAGAACAGGATTGAGGTTCACAATGAGCGAAATTAAAACGCAATTGGTGGTACTGGGCGGCGGCCCTGGCGGTTATTCAGCAGCATTCCGTGCGGCTGACTTAGGTATTGAAACAGTTATCGTAGACTCACGCGACACGCTTGGTGGTGTTTGTCTTAACGTTGGCTGTATCCCTTCAAAAGCCCTTCTTCACGTAGCTAAAGTGATGAAAGAAGCGAAGCACCTTGCTAGCCACGGTGTATCGTTTGGCGAGCCTACCATCGATTTAGATAAAATCCGCGAATACAAAGACGGCGTTGTTAAGCAATTAACAAATGGCCTTAGCGGTATGTCTAAAATGCGTAAAACCAAGCATGTACAAGGCTTCGGAAAATTTACAGGCGCAAACACCCTAGAAGTAAAAAATGGTGACGACGTTACTACTATTACTTTTGAAAAAGCGATTATTGCTGCGGGTTCTGAGCCAGTAAGCCTACCGTTCATCCCAGAAGATGATCGTGTAATCGACTCAACTGGCGCACTGGAAATGAAAGACATTCCGGAGAAAATGCTAGTACTAGGCGGTGGTATCATCGGTCTAGAAATGGGTACTGTGTACGAAGCACTTGGCTCGAACATTGATGTAGTAGAATTCTTAGATCAGCTAATTCCAGCAGCTGACAAAGACATCATGAAAGTGTTCATGAAAGACTACAAAGACAAGTTTAACATCATGCTTGAAACCAAAGTGACTGCGGTTGAAGCAAAAGACGATGGCTTGTATGTAACATTTGAAGGTAAGAACGCACCTGCTGAGCCAGTGCGCTACGACAAAGTACTTGTTGCTGTTGGTCGTAAGCCAAACGGTAAGCTAGTTGGCGCAGATGCAGCTGGCGTAAACGTTGACGAGCGTGGCTTCATCAACGTTGATAAGCAAATGCGTACTAACGTTGACCACATCTTCGCAATCGGCGACCTTGTAGGTCAGCCAATGCTTGCGCACAAAGCGGTTCACGAAGGTCACGTTGCAGCAGAAGTTATTGCTGGGCAGAAGCACTACTTCGACCCACGTGCTATTCCTTCAGTAGCGTACACTGAGCCAGAAGTTGCTTGGGTTGGTCTAACTGAAAAAGAAGCGAAAGAGCAGGGCGTAAGCTACGAAACTGCAACCTTCCCTTGGGCAGCTTCAGGCCGTGCAATTGCATCTGATGCTACTAACGGTATGACCAAGATGATCTTCGATAAAGACACGGGCCGCGTAATCGGTGGTGCTATGGTAGGTACCAACGCGGGCGAAATGCTTGGCGAAATCGGCCTAGCTATTGAGATGGGTGCTGATGCTGAAGACGTAGCATTGACTATCCATGCTCACCCAACGCTTAACGAATCAATTGGTCTTGCGTCTGAAATCTTCGAAGGAAGTATTACTGACCTGCCAAACCCGAAAGCGAAGAAAAAGAAGTAAATTAGCTTCTTTGTTCGAACTACGAAAAAACCGCTCATTGAGCGGTTTTTTTATTGGAGCTGTGAATGTTTTAGAACCAGTTTGCCTGCGGTAACACGCCGCGATGACGAACATGTTAAATCTCGCTGAGTGAGTGGTTATTTAAGCGAACTCGTATTAAGCAGTTTCTTTTCCCACCGCTACGGTGTCGCGTTCTTCAGCCATTTCATCATTGCTGGGCATTTTCAAATGCGCTGGCGTAAATTCTTTACAATCCATATTGCGCTGGTCCATAAAGCGTTTAACCGTATCAGCACAATATGCTTTGCGGCAGCACTGAGACAGCAGCATTTCGTGGCGCTGAACACGCTCACGTATAAACTTAACTACTAAGCTTCTAAGCCACTGCAAGCCAGCGTCTTGGTCTTGGCGCTTATGCCACATTACAGATAGAGGGGAGCTAATAATTTCTACAGGCGTTTCAAACACTGCTAGTTCACCTGAGAAAATCTCTCTCTCCATTACAAGCGAGGGCGCAACGCAAATAAGGTTACTCTCTTTTAATAGCGGGGTAGCGTTGTAAAACTGGTTTACTGACATAGCAACGCGGCGCTTGAGGCCCAAATTAGCGAGCGCCTGATCGGTTGGGCCGGTTACATCGCCTGTCACTGACACTAGCAAGTGATCTGCTGCTACAAAGTCTTCCAACGATAGTTGTGATTTTGCTAGTGGATGATCGGGGCGCATTACCACAACCCAGCTTGGGTCAAGCACATGTTCAGAGCGAATTACAGAGCCGGGCTCTTGGTGTTTAGAGAAGGTCAGCTCAGCTTCGGCATCTTTAAGTATTTTATCCGTTTCCATATCGTAATTTGGAATAGCATGGATATTAATACCAGGCGCCTCACTCTCAATAACTTTGCGAAGCGGTCCCCACACCATGGAGACAATGCTGTCAGTTGCTGCTATACGAAAGGTACGTTTAGCCGTTGCAGGGTTAAAGTCAGTTGGGTTAACGGCAACTTCAAGTTCGCCTAATGGCCCCTGAATTTGGCTCCACAAGTTTTTAGCAAATGAGGTGGGCTGAATACCACGTCCGTCCTTAACAAATAGTTCGTCGTTCCAGGCAGTGCGCATGCGGGATAATGCATTAGAGACCGCAGGTTGCGTCATCGATAGTCTATCGGCTGCGCGAGTAATGGCACCCTCAGTCATGATGGCATCAAAAATCATCAATAAATTTAAATCGTGTGGACGCATTGTGGTCTCCGGCGCTTATTACTTATCAGCTACATTCATCTGTCGATTAAAGAATCAATAGCATTATTACATGTGCTTAAATGATATAGTTTAGTTATAGGTTATAGCTAAATGTATTTACTTTCCATATGAATGCGACGAGCGACAATGATACATTACAATGCCGCAGCCCTCGACTTACCTAAGTATCGGCTTTTCTTATGGATTTTTTGGTTTGCTCTGTAGCAAAACGCTTCTTAACTTTTAAAAAGCGGTCCATTCCTTCAGCATCTATTCTCAATACATAATATCATGTGATGTGTTGCATATAAAAAGATAATTATTTTTATTATTTGAGGGTGTGCATAATGCGCAGCATCAAACTTTAGTTTAATTTTTTAGAGAATCTTGCAATGAAAACTTTTACCCGTCTATTGGCAATAGTAAGCCTAACTGCGCTTGTCGCTGCATGTGGTGGTGACGAGCAGGATCCAAGTCAATCAATGAGCGCTAGCGCAAATGCTGGTGTTCCAGTTGATGTGGCAACGGTAGTGTCTCAGCGTTTAACCGAGTGGGATAATTTTACAGGCCGTTTAGAGTCTCCACAAATTGTAGCACTTCGTCCTCGCGTGTCGGGCTACATTGACTTTGTGGCATTTGACGAAGGCGAATATGTCGAACAAGGGCAAACTCTATTCTTAATTGATAACCGCACGTTTAAAGCAGAAGTTGATCGACTGACTGCACAACTTGAAGAAGCCAAAAGTCGCGTTCAGTTGGCTGAGCAAAACTATAGCCGTGCTTTCAAGCTTCGTAAAACCCAGGCAGTTTCTGAAGAGGTGCTTGACGCCCGTTTAGCTGAGAAAAACCAAGCGCTTGCTAGTTTAAATCAAACGCAAGCCGCACTTGAAGTGGCGCGCCTAAATCGAGGCTTTGCTCGTGTTGAAGCACCTATTTCTGGGCGTATTTCTCGAGCAAACATCACTGAAGGTAACTTTGTTACCGCAGGACAAACAGAGTTGACTCGCATCGTATCGACCGACCGTTTATATGCGTATTTCGATATTGATGAGCAGACCTACCTAAACTATCTAACCGATAAATCAGCGGCTTCAACAGCAGTGAGCGAGCAGCCGGTAGCGATGCGCCTTGCTAACGAGTCTGATTATAACCACTGGGGTCAAATTGATTTCATCGACAACCAGGTTAACGGTAGCACCGGCACACTTCGCGTTCGCGCCGTATTTAATAACGAAGAAGGTCGTTTAATTCCAGGATTATTTGCACACTTAAAATTGGCAGGTGACACCGATGAAGAGGGCATTCTTATTAAAGAAAAAGCTATCGGCACAGATCTTAATAATAAGTTTGTACTGGTTGTAAACGACGAAAGTAAAGTGGAATACCGTGCGGTTAAGCTAGGCGACAAAGTGGGCAGCATGCGCATCATCACAAGCGGCTTGAATGTAAACGACACCATTGTGGTTGATGGCTTACAGCGCGTTCGCCCTGGTGCCCAAGTTGCCGCTAACGTAGTGCCTATGGGTGATGAAGATGCTCTGGCAAACTTATCTAGCTGGCAGTCACGTGTTGATAACGCAACACAAGTAACCCAAAGCATGGCGCAGGTTGAAGATGTTTTATCTGGTGGTTCATTTGCCACAGGTACAGCAACAGCAGGTCTTAAGTAATGAACATTTCGCAGTTTTTCATTAGCCGCCCGATTTTTGCGGGCGTGCTTTCCCTACTTATTTTTATCGGTGGTGCTATTGCCGTATGGCAACTGCCTATCACTGAATACCCAGAAGTAGTGCCGCCTACCGTGGTGGTAACTGCGAATTATCCTGGTGCAAACCCAGAAGTTATCGCGGAAACAGTTGCAACGCCGCTAGAGCAAGAGATTAACGGTGTTGAAAACATGCTGTATATGTCATCACAGGCAACCAGTGATGGCCGTATGACGCTCACAGTCACGTTTGCCATTGGTACTGATCCAGATGAAGCTACAACGCTGGTACAAAACCGTGTGAATCGCGCGACACCGCGTTTACCTCAAGAAGTGCAGCGCTTAGGTGTGGTAACTGAAAAATCGTCACCAGATTTAACCATGGTAGTGCACCTGACGTCGCCTGATAATCGTTATGACATGCTTTATCTTTCAAACTATGCTGATCAGTTTGTTAAAGACGAGCTAGCGCGAATCAATGGCGTTGGGCAAGTGCGCCTGTTCGGTGCTGGTGAATTCAGCATGCGAGTATGGTTAGACCCTAACAAACTGGCTGCGCTCCAGTTAAACCCTGGCGATGTGGCAGCAGCTATTGCCGACCAAAACCAGCAAGCGGCGGCAGGTAGCCTTGGTGCACAGCCTACGGGTACCAGCGAATTTCAGCTGCTTATCAATGTGCGCGGCCGTTTAAAAGATGAAGCCGAATTTGAAAATATTATTGTTAAGTCGGGTGAGAATGGTGAAATAACCCGTCTTAAAGACGTTGCGCGTATCGAACTAGGTTCAGAGTTTTATGCACTGCGTTCACTTATTAACAATAACCCTGCGGCAGCGGTGCCGGTTTTCCAAGCACCAGGCTCTAATGCAATCCAAATTTCAGATGACGTTCGCGCTCGTATGGCGGAACTGTCTAAGGCGTTCCCTGAAGGCCTTGAATACGAAATTGCCTACGACCCTACCGTATTTGTTCGCGGTTCGATTGAAGCGGTAATTAGTACACTTCTTGAAGCTGTATTGTTAGTTGTACTTGTTGTTGTACTGTTCTTACAAACATGGCGTGCGTCTATTATCCCACTCGTTGCAGTACCTATTTCACTTGTGGGAACGTTCGCCTTTATGCAGCTAATGGGCTTCTCGCTGAATGCACTGTCGCTGTTTGGTCTTGTGTTGGCAATCGGTATTGTAGTAGACGACGCTATCGTTGTTGTCGAAAACGTAGAGCGTAATATCTCTGAAGGCAAAGCGCCGTTTGAAGCCACCGTGCAGGCAATGAAAGAAGTAACCGGTCCTATCATTGCCACAACATTGGTACTTGCTGCGGTATTCGTGCCTACTGCTTTCATGAGCGGTCTTACCGGGCAGTTCTATAAGCAGTTTGCGCTAACAATTACTATCTCTACGGTAATTTCTGCAATTAACTCGTTAACGCTTAGCCCTGCATTATCTGCATTGCTGTTGAAACCTCACGGTAAAGCGAATGATTGGTTAACCCGTTTAATGGATAAAGTGTTTGGCCGCTTTGTATTTTCACCGTTTAACCGTTTCTTTGACCGCAACTCAAAGCGCTACACTGGTGCTGTGGGTGGGCTTATCCGTAAGAGCAGTATCATCATGGTGCTTTACGCGGGTCTGCTAGGACTCACGTACTTCCAGTTTGCCAATACACCAACAGGCTACGTTCCACCGCAAGATAAGCAGTATTTGGTGGCCTTTGCTCAACTGCCTAATGCAGCAAGCTTAGACAGAACTGAAGAAGTGATCCGTGAAATGTCTCGTATTGCTATGGAACACCCTGGTGTTGAAGATGCAATTGCATTCCCTGGCTTGAATATTAACGGGTTTACCAATAGTCCAAGCTCAGGCGTGTTGTTTGCAACCTTAACTGACTTCGATAAAAGAACGACGCCTGAGCTATCTGGTGGCGCCATTGCTGCACAGCTTAACCAGAACTTTGGGTCTATAAAAGGTGCCTTTGTGGCGATATTCCCGCCGCCACCAGTAATGGGGTTAGGCACGATTGGTGGTTTCCGTTTACAGGTTGAAGACAGAGGAAACCTGGGCTTTGAAGAACTTGAGCGCGTAACGCAAGAAGTGATTGGCAAAGCGTGGGCACACCCAGCGCTTACCGATGCATTCACCAGCTTCACTGTTGCTGTACCTCAGCTCGATGTGGATGTAGACCGTGAAAAAGCAGTGAGCCAAGGTGTAAACATCGATACCTTGTTTACCACCATGCAGGGCTACTTAGGTTCGTTATACGTGAACGACTTCAACTTGTTCGGTAGAACTTATCAAGTAAATGTACAAGCTGATGCCCAATACCGTCAGGATATTGAGAACATTACGCAGTTTAAAGTGCGTAATGCACAAGGTGAGATGATCCCGCTTGGCTCATTCTTGAACATTGAGCACAGTTCTGGTCCTGACCGTGTTATGCACTATAACGGATACGTCACCGCTGAAATAAACGGTGCAGCAGCGCCAGGCTATTCGTCTGACCAAGCGAAGGCGGCTATTGAAGAAATACTGGCCGAAACGTTACCACTTGGCATGACTTACGAGTGGACTGAGATCACCTATCAGCAAATATTAGCGGGTAATGCATCAGCGTTTGTATTCCCATTAGTTGTGCTTTTAGTGTTCTTAGTGCTGGCTGCGCAATACGAAAGCCTGCGTTTGCCGCTGGCAATCATATTGATTGTTCCCATGACCTTGCTGAGCGCGCTTATTGGTGTGCAAGTTTATGGCGGCGACAACAATATTTTTACCCAAATAGGTTTGATTGTACTGGTTGGCCTTGCAACAAAGAACGCCATTCTTATTGTCGAGTTTGCCAAAGAGCTACAAGACAAGGGGATGGACGCGCTTTCAGCCATTAAAGAAGCAAGTCGCTTACGTCTTCGTCCAATACTAATGACATCCATTGCTTTCATCATGGGTGTGCTGCCAATGGCAGTATCAACCGGTGCCGGCTCTGAAATGCGTCAAGCTATGGGTGTGGCAGTATTCTCAGGCATGATTGGTGTTACCGTATTTGGACTTATCTTAACTCCGGTATTTTATTACCTGATACAGCGTAAAGGTTAACTCTCCCGTCTACCCAAGCGTTGCCCTCTTAAGGGGCTCTTTAGGCCACTCATTTGAGTGGCCTTTTTTTGCCACCATTGGTCAGCTTTTATCTCGTTTTGTGAAACCGAAAAGCTTATATTCGCTTGTATCCTGTTGAAAACAGAAAGAATGGAGATTCGAATGAAAATAGGTGCGGCGATAGTAATGGCGATGGGCATGGTGGTTGCTGTGTCTTTGCTTGGTGTTCAGGTGTCTTCTGCCATGAACGACATGCAAACGTGGGATAGAGTAGTAACCGTAAAAGGATTGTCAGAGCGAGAATACATTGCTGATCAGGTTATTTGGCCTATTCAATTTGTCGACGCGGGCAATGACTTACCTCAACTGTATGAACATATTGAAAAGAATAGCCTTCAGGTGGCTAACTTTTTAGAAGAGAAGGGCATTTCAGCAGAAAGCATTACAATTGGAAAGCCTGAAATAAATGACAAATTGGCGCAACAATATGGAAGTAGTGAAAAAGCGCCATTTCGCTACAGCGCCATTCAAACCGTTACTGTCTTTTCAAATGATGTTGAAAAGGTGCGAGCGCTTATGCAGCAAATTGGGGAGTTAATTAAAACCGGTATTGTATTATCAGACCAAAGCTATCGCGCTCAGCCCGACTATGTGTTTACCCGCTTAAACGAAGTAAAGCCGGAAATGATTGAAGAAGCTACGCTCAATGCGAGAGAGGTGGCGGAAAAGTTTGCAAAAGATTCAAAAAGTACGTTGGGCAAAATTAAGCGCGCTAACCAAGGGCAGTTCAGTATTTCTAGCCGCGACAGTCATCACCCACACATAAAGAAAGTGCGCGTGGTGTCTACCATCGAATATACCCTAGTTGACTAATATTCATGCTATGCTAATACGCTCACGCAATATTGAGTAGAACGCGCATTTGTGCATTTTATGTATTAGATTACTGCTAATGTCTACTGGCTAGATTCGCCCATATGCGTTTTAATTTAGGACAGTGCTGAGTATTCTCAAGCACTCAAAGCTCATTGACTAAGGGTGGTAAGCCTGAAATGACGGATCTCAAAGCGCAGTCTAAGCAGCTTGAATTTTTTGAAATCCCAAGTCCTTGTATAGGTGTCTGCGAGTCTGGTCCAAGAGGGTACTGTAAAGGCTGCTATAGAAGCCGTGATGAGCGTCTTTATTGGCTTAAAGTTGATGATGCAACAAAAAGAAAGATAATTAGTGCGTGTGTACGACGTAAAAATGCAGTTTTAGCAAAATTACGCAAAGCGCAAGCACTGAAGGGCGAGGAGGCGGCACAACAGTTTTCTCTTTTCGATGAGCCGCCTGAAAGTCGTTAAAAAAGAGTTTGAGATTTATTAATGCCGTTAGAAAAGTATGTTTCGTATGCTGCGAAATCATTTACGTTACCTGATATTTGCGTGCGCTTGCGCTCAACGCTAGACAACCCTCGCTCGAGTATCGAAGACATCGCTGTACTAATCAGCGCCGACCCCTCTCTCACTGCTAAGGTGTTACGCTTGGCCAATAGTTCGCTTTTTCGTTTCCCCTCTCAAATCGAATCTGTAACAAAAGCCATAAATGTAATCGGTGGCGAAGCGCTTTATAATTTGGTTATTGCTGAAACTGCAACCACTGCGTTTAAGCATTTTGATACATTGCTAATTGATTTAGACAAGCACTGGCATGCTTCTGTTTATTGCGGGATGGTGGCGAAGAGTCTAGCCATGCGGCTGAATGTTCGCGGCGCTGAACGCTTTTTTGTGATGGGTATTTTGCAAAACCTGAGCGAAATCATTGTTGCGAAGAAAGAGCCTAAGCTTTATGACGGTTACCGAAATGCGAAAAAGAGCGACTTGCCACATATTGAGCAACTGGCTCATTTCGGTTTTACGTTTGCACATTGCAGCGGTATCATACTTGAAAAATGGCTTTTACCGATTGGTCTTTTTTATCCCGTATCATTTATGAACGATGCAGCAAAATATACTTCTGACGTTGATGTATGTGTTCTTGCAATTGCAAGTCGTATAACGCTTAGTCAACTTGATAAAGAAAACTATGCTGACATTGAACTTTTTACGCCAGAAATAGCCAATACAGTAAGTCTCGACATGGAAGTGATAAGTAACTCAATTGAATATGCTGAGCAAGAAACAGCAAAAATTGTGTCGCTTATTCACTGAGCTTTCAGTGCATCAGTTCTGTCACCGCACTTTTATATTGTAAATCAGAGTAAAGCTCTCCCAGAGGATTGGTATTACGTGCGTCTCGAATAGACGTAATCTAATAACTATAATAGCTCGACGTAAAATCAGATTATGTTTAGAAAAATCTTCCGGCCACGTGTTGTTGTAGGTGCCATTTGTATTGGCGTGTGTTTATCTGCAAACGCGAGGGATCTCATTGAAACGCTTTATCATGCAGATTTTACTCCCGACGCCGATGATGAAATACCGCGTTTTACATTAGACGGAGAGCTCGGTGTTTTAATTAATACCGGCAACACGTCTGCAGCCAGCGTTAAAGCCGCGGTCAACGCTGACCACGAAACCGAAAACTGGAGCAGTATTTATTTTGCTGAACTGCTTTATAAAGAAAGTGGTACGCCAACTACAGAGCGCGATATCAGCGCACAGCGCTTTTTCACGAGCGCACAATTCGACTATAAACTGCTTACGCCGGGACGACGCCTCTTCATGTATGGCGATTACGAAGACGATCAGTTTACCGGTTATGAGCATCGCGCTTCACTTGCTGCGGGTTGGTCACAGCGCGTATGGCGAAATGAAGATAGCGAATTTCGTTATAGTGTCGGGCCAGGGTATTCCTTTATTGAAGCGGAAGAAGACAACGAGAGCCTTGTGAATGACGGCATTATAGTGCGCGCGTCTGCTGAGTATAAATATCATTGGAGCTCGGGTGCAAAATTAAGGCAATTCGTTAGCACAGAGGCCGGCGAAGAAAATACAAAATCTCGCTCAGAAACCTCGCTTTCTGCCAATGTGTTTGGATCATTGGCAATGAAATTATCATTCATATTAAATCACGAAACAGACACCCCTGAAGATGTCGCGGCGTTAAGCACAGAAACATCGGTAGCGCTGGTCTATCAATTCTTTTAGTCAATTAGTGTAAATTAACAGTTGAATATAGGCTTTTTGCCGCGTTCTCATTGACTGAGAGGCTTGAAAATGTACACTGCGCACCATTGTTTGTGATGCCAGTTCCTCTGGTGCATTACTTAACAGACTTCTTTTAAAACTCGTGTTGTACCGCCTTGCAGTTCAAAAGGTATCGCGTACAACGAATGGACCGATAATCAATAGGATTGTTCAATGAAAAAGCAAGTGCTTGCATCTCTAGTTGCAATTTCTCTTTCTCCGGCTGTTTTCGCTCAAGACGATGAAGTGAAGCCTTTTACAATGGAAGGTGAGCTAGGTTTTATCTCTACATCAGGTAACACTGAAACAACATCTATCAGCGCAGGTATTCAAGCGCATCAAGAACTTGAGAAGTGGAGTAACGACTACATTCTTAAAGGTCTTTACAAGAAAGAGACGGTAGAAGGCGATGACGGAGAAGATATTGAATTTACTTCTGCACAGAAGTTCTTCGGTTCAGCGCAGGGTAACTATAAACTCGCCAACCCAGATAACCGTTTATTCGGATTCGCATCTTATGAAGATGACCGATTCAGCAACTTTAACTACCAGGCTACTGTAGCTGCGGGTTGGAACCAAAAGGTTCTTCAAAACAAGCGCCATACCTTAGAATATTCAATCGGTCCGGGTTATTCTTTCATTGAAACTCAAGACGGTGAAAACCTTGATAGCATGATTGTTCGTGCATCATCAGCATATTCTTGGAAGATTTCTGATACTGCTAAATTTACTCAAACAGTGAGTACGGAAGTGGGGGCTGACAACACTAAGTCACGTGCTGAATCAGCCTTAACTGCTACCATTAGTGGTAACCTTTCTATGCGCCTTTCGTTTAAATTAGATCACAACACCAACGTTGATGATGATGTAGAAAAGCTTGATACTGAAACTGCTGTAAGCCTAGTTTACAACTTCTTCTAAGCTGAACTAATTCGTTTAAAGGCCAATAGGCCCTTCAAAACATCGAAGTAAAAAGTATTGAAGTAAAATAATAAGCATAAAAAACGCTGCACATAGTGCAGCGTTTTTTGTTTAGGCTACAAACAAGGCTTCTTAGTGAAGAATGCGAGTCTTAATTGTGCCATCAATTTGTTGAAGCTCTGCCAATGCTTCATAGCCACGGTCTTCTTTAACATCCACAACCACGTAACCAATTTCCGCGTTAGTCTGTAGATACTGTGCTTCAATGTTAATGTCTTTTTCTGCAAACGCTTGGTTAATTTGGGTAAGAATACCCGGTTGGTTTTTATGTACGTGAAGTAGTCGTGAACGACCAGTGTGCTCAGGAAGCGATACTTCAGGGAAGTTAACTGCTGACAACGTAGAGCCGTTGTCGCTGTATTTCGCTAGCTTTCCTGCCACTTCAATTCCGATGTTTTCTTGCGCTTCTTGTGTGCTTCCGCCTACGTGTGGCGTAAGAATAACGTTGTCGAACGCGCGAAGCGGTGACTCAAACTCTTCAGTGTTAGACTTAGGCTCTACTGGGAATACATCAATTGCTGCGCCGTTAAGGTGGCCACTTTCCAATGCCTTTGCAAGCGCGTCAATATCAACGACGGTACCGCGAGAAGCGTTAATTAGAATGCTGCCTTTTTTCATTTGAGACAGTTCTTTCTCGCCAATCATATCTTGAGTTTGAGGCGTTTCAGGCACGTGTAGCGACACCACATCAGAGGTATTAAGTAGTTTTTCTAGTGACTTCACCTGGGCCGAGTTACCCAGCACAAGTTTGTCCTCGATATCGAAGAATTGAACGCGCATACCTAAATGTTCAGCAAGAATACTGAGCTGAGTACCAATGTGGCCATATCCAATAATGCCAAGGGTTTTTCCGCGAGCCTCGTAAGAGCCAACCGCAGTTTTTTCCCATTCACCACGATGAGCTTTGGCGTTTTTGCTGGGTACTTGACGAAGTAAAAGAATAATCTGCCCAAGAACCAGTTCAGCTACCGAGCGAGTATTAGAAAACGGGGCATTAAATACCGGGATGCCGCGACGTTGTGTGGCTTCAAGATCAACCTGGTTGGTGCCGATGCAGAAACAACCAATAGCAACAAGCTTTTGTGCTGCATCAACCACGTTTTCGGTAATTTGGGTACGCGAGCGAATACCAACAAAGTGGGCGTCTTTTATCTTCTCAATTAACTCATCTTCAGGAAGTGAGGTTTTGAGAAATTCAATGTTGCTATACCCATTGCTTTTTAGTGTTTCCAATGCACTCTGGTGAACACCTTCTAACAATAAAATTCGGATTTTATCCTTCTCTAATGAAACTTTGCTCATGAACTCGCTATCTCTCACTGATGTAATTTGGTTTGCTTGCATCGCTAATCCAAGACTAACTGAACGTACAAGTATTAAAAGCGTAGCTTTGTATAATCTGTGCGGCAATGTGCACCACTACGCTCCTCTGGAGCCTTGCTTTAGCTAAACTGCTACCAAGCTTTTATAATCACGTTGATTGCTTTCGCTACTAATGACGCGGACCTTAGTTAGCGTAAACATTGAAACGCCTGGCACTTAAATAAGGACATCTAGACGTCTAAACGGAAATTAACAGAAAACGCATTAAGTTGAAAGCAGTATTTTGTATAGCTTTTCACCGCACTATACGCCGTGCCAAGCTATCACTTAAAGGTTTCGACACCACTTTCTGTGGCACTGAGTACAATATCCGCGCCTCTTAGCGCAAAGATACCGTTAGTCACTACGCCAGGAATATTATTTATTTTTTGTTCCAGTTCTCGCGGGTTAAGAATCTCAAGGTTGTGTACGTCTAAAATAACGTTACCGTTATCTGTCACTACTCCCTGTCGGTATTCAGGATCGCCACCAAGTTTCACCAGCTCACGGGCTACAAAAGAGCGAGCCATGGGAATAACCTCGACCGGTAGCGGAAATGAGCCCAAAACAGGTACACGCTTGCTTTCATCAACAATACACACAAAAGTAGTTGCGGCGCCGGCTACGATTTTCTCGCGAGTGAGTGCTGCGCCTCCACCTTTAATCATATGCTTGTGTTCAGTGACCTCATCGGCCCCATCGATATAAACCGAAAGGTTGCTGACTTCGTTTAACTCGAACACTTCAATGCCTAGAGCTTTTAAACGCTCGGTAGATGCTTCTGAGCTTGATACTGCGCCTTCGATTTTGTGTTTAATGTTACCGAGTTCTTCAATAAAGAAATTTACGGTAGAGCCTGTACCCACACCGACAATGCTGTCTGGTTCAACATATTCGATGGCTGCTTTGGCTACGGCTTGTTTTTTTGCGTTCTGATCCATGGTCATTCTCCGACTTATTGTGTTCGCAAGTGTATCGTATAAGCGTACATGAACCCACAAGTTCGTATATTCAATTTGTTATAATGACTATCACGAGTTAGTAAAATGCAGGGTGCGCGTGGGTGTTACGATAGCATCAAGCGGCACATCCCACGGTGCAATAGGTAGGGCATTTACTTCTTGAATGTCGTGGGCAATGCCTACCAGCTTTGGCGCATGTTTTTTGGGAGGTAAATGGGAACCCATTTGGCGCTGAGTGAAGCTCAAGGTGCGATCGTAATAGCCACCACCCATGCCTAAGCGATTACCGTTACTATCAAAGCCTACGAGCGGCATAAGAATAACATCACATTGCTTAACAGGAATAACGTTTTCACAAGCCAGTACGGGTTCTTCAATGTTGTATTTGTTCCGAATAAGCTGGGTGTTTGGGTTGTAAGCTAAGAAAAGTAGATGCCCTTTGCATACAGGGTGTAGTACAGGAAGTGTGAATCTTTTTTTGCTTGAAGCCTGCCAAACAGAGTCGATGTAGTACTTTAAATTGACTTCGCCGTCGTTAACTAAATATCCCGCTGTTGTTGTGCTCTCGTTGAGAAAAGGCAGGGCATTGAGTTGTGATGCTACGCGTTTTGCAGCATCCTCATGTTGTTCAAAAGATAAACTACGGCGTGCTTCGCGAAGCTTTTTCCGCAACTGTGCGCGAGCTACCATGCTTTCTTGTGAAACGTTTATCTGCATGATTGAAGGCCTTACTCGCTTTAAACCAAAAAGTTAACGATCAGATTCACCTAAATAGTGATTAAGTACACGAACCAATTCACTACTCTCAATGGGTTTGGTCAAGACATCATCAAGGCCTTGCTCACGCAAATATTCTGGTTGGGTTATCACATCCGCCGTTAATGCAACAATAGGCAAATTTGGCTTGAACCCCTTTATTTGGGCTGTTGCTTCATCGCCTTGAATGCCAGGAAGGTTAAGATCCATAAGAACTAAGTCGACAGGATTAGACTTGGCGTATTCAACGCCTTCTTCGCCAGTGCTCACTACAGAGAGAGACACGCCAAGTTTTTCGAATAAGGTTTGAATAACTACTTGGTTTATATAGTGGTCTTCAACCACTAAAACATTCGCGGAGTGGCTAATGTTGACTTGCGCCACGAAGCTGCGTGGTTCAGATTCAACGAACTGATTTGCACTCAACGCGTCGG
This sequence comes from Alteromonas sp. 5NW40-0090, assembly GCF_057552975.1. Classification (NCBI taxonomy): domain Bacteria; kingdom Pseudomonadati; phylum Pseudomonadota; class Gammaproteobacteria; order Alteromonadales; family Alteromonadaceae; genus Alteromonas; species Alteromonas sp. 5NW40-0090. The sequence goes on along the minus strand of NZ_BAAJLT010000012.1, from coordinate 22,084 downwards.
CCGGTAAAGTAACGCTTATGCGAGTGCCATGGTTCAACTTACTGCTGACTTTAATAGACCCGTCCATGAGCTCGACAAGGCGCTTAGATATATTTAAGCCTAAGCCGGTCCCACTAATCTGATGCGCATTTTCCATACGTTCGAAAGGTGTGAAAAGCCGCTTTTGGTCTTCATCGCTAATACCAATGCCTTGGTCAACCACGTTAAAAATGATGTTTGCATTTTTATATTTTACCTGCGCCTTCACAGATTTACCGCAACCAGTAAACTTAATTGCATTGGACAGCAAATTAAGCGCGACTTGTCCAAATTTGGTGTCGTCAAAAAACAGCGATTCGGGCACGGCTTCATCAATACTTGTAGAAAAAATAATACCGCTGTCTTCTGCGCGGATCTTCGTTAATGAGAACAAGTGAGTGAAAAAGTCTTTTGTATTTACCGCGCGTGGCATCACGCGCATTTTTCCTGCCTCTATCTGCTTGATATCAAGCACAGAATTTACTATTTCTAATAGCCTCTCACCGCTTTGGCTCACATGGGAGAGCGAGGTGGTAAATGACTGGGGTAGGTTTAACTTTTGGGCTTCGCCCTCAAGCAGCTGGCTAAAAGTATTTATTGCATTAAGCGGCGTTCTGATTTCGTGGCTTATGTAAGACAGAAAGTCCGATTTAAATTGACTAGTGCGCTCTAGTTCTCGGTTCTTACGCTTCAGTTCCAAATGCGCAACTACCGATTTACTAAGGGTTTGAAGTGATGCTTTCTGCGCTTCTGTCAGTGTTTTAGGTTTGCGGTCAATGGCGCAAAGTGTACCGATTGCGTGTCCCGATGGGGTAATGAGTGGTGCACCAGCATAGAAGCGAATATCAGGCGCGCCAGTTACCAAAGGGTTATCATGAAATCGAGGGTCTAATGTGGCGTTAGAAACTTCGAACACTTCTTCTTGCAAAATCGCATGAGAGCAGAAAGCAATTTCCCGGGACGTCTCTTCAGCATCCAACCCCACTCGTGATTTGAACCACTGGCGATCAGGGTCTATTAAGCTAATAAGTGCAATAGGAGTCTCGCAAATTTGCGAAGCGAGCGCCGTCAGGTCATCAAACAGCTGTTCAGCTTCGGTATCAAGTACGTCGTAGCTGAGCAACTCGGCAAGACGTTCTTCCTCATTAGTGGGGAGTGGGGCAGATTGCATTTTATGAACCTAACGCTGAAATAAAATAGGGATTGCTTACTAACAATCCCTTAAACATATCACAGAGCGTAGGTGTCTATGAATAGTTGTTCCAGCTTTTGATGATCAACTTTAGTCGCTACTCTTATGGTATTTGCTTCATTCCATAGCGGGCTAGGTGTTGTACCTTTAGGCGCAACTACGGTTTGACCTCTGTCTAAAGTTCCTGTGCCAACGCGCACGTGACCCTCAGTCAGTTCAAATAGCTCAGGGTGGCGAAGGTGGGCAATTGGGAATGCATCGTGGAAAAAGCACACGCGATCTTCACGATTTTGCGAGTAGAAATCCATGTAGAACTGGGCACTTTCTTTCACAAAACCGCCAAGCGTATTGTTTTTCTCTTCAAGCTTTTCAACAAAGGCTGGTGAGAATGGCGTGAAGTTTGTCACGTCCAAACCAAACATCGTTAATTCCCAGTCAGCTGCAAACACGATTTCTGCCGCGTGAGCATCGTTCCAAATGTTTGCTTCAGCAACCGGTGTTACGTTACCCGGAACAAACGCCGCACCACCCATAATGCTAACGCCTTTCACCAACTTAGGCAGTTCCGGCTCAAGACGAAGTGCAAGTGCCAAATTACCTAATGGGCCAATAGCAACAATGGTGATTTCGCCCGGGTACTTACGCGCCATATCAACGATAAACTGCGCAGAGCTGCGTGGGTCAAGCTCGGTCTTAGGTGCTTCAGGCTTAATGTGACCAAAGCCGTATTCACCATGTACGAAGTGTGCATAGTTTGACTCTGGGCCAACCCATGGCATACCTACGCCTTTAGTTACAGGAATATCTTTACCTGCAATTTCACAAAGTGTTAGTGCATTTTGTGCTGCCATCGTTACCGGAACGTTACCGTAAACGGTAGTTAAGCCGAGAACTTCAATATCTGGAGATTGGAAAGCGAAAAAGATCGCCATTGCATCATCAATCCCCGGATCCGTATCTAATATGATCTTATGTGCCATCAATTTATCTCAGTGCGTCTTGCTAGTTGGCGTGTTTCGCTAAGAAACGATCCACTTCTTTTTGTGTTGGAATACTCTGCGCTGCGCCTTCACGAGTAACCGCAATGGCCGAAGCTGCACACCCGCGACGCAATGCTTGCTTTGCATCGGTGTGGTTGCTGTATGCTGACAGGAAATAACCGATAAATGTGTCACCGGCTGCGGTGGTATCTACCGCGTCTACAGAGAATGCTTTTACTTCTACAGCTTCATTTTTGCGCAGCATCATTACACCAGCTTTACCTAGTGTAATAATAACTTCGCAGTGTGACCACTGCTCTTTGAACACTGTCACAATATCTTCAAGTTCTTCTTTACCGGTAATCGCAGCGGCTTCGGTTTCGTTTACAATAAGTAAATCTACACAGTCTAACGGAAGCTGTTTAACCGATTCGCTCATAGGCGCTGGGTTAAAAGCGACCTTTAGCTGCTTTTCTTTCGCTTGGCGAAGTACTTCTTCAATGCTGCTGGTTTCATTCTGGGTTAGTACCCAATCTGAAGGGCGAGTGTCGTCTAACGCCTGCATTACGGTTTTTGCGGTAATGGTTTGATTGGCACCACCAAATAATACGATGGCGTTTTCACCGCTAGGGGTAACTTGGATGATGGCGTGGCCTGAAGGAACTTCTGAACACTTTACACCACGACAATCAACACCCTTTTTAATTAGAGCTTGTTTAAATGAAGCGTCGTTTTCGTGAATGCTGCCGACGTGCCTTACGTCTGCACCAGCTTGCGCTAAAGCAATAGACTGATTTGCACCCTTACCACCTAATAAAGTTTGATAATGGGTAGAGGCCAGCGTTTCTCCAGGCTGCACAAAGTGATCTACCTGATAAACGTGGTCAATATTGATAGAGCCAAAATTTATTATTGCCATTTCTTCTTCCGTCGAAAGAGGGCGCTTCCCAGAATGCCGCTGTTCATGTTTCGCCCGTGAACCGAAAAGTTCAGGGCGGAAGTATCACAATTGCCGTAGGCTTCTCGATACGCGTCGAGCTTGCACAATAGCAGCTGTTTCAACTTCCTAGGTTTAAAGCATCGGCCAGGGACATGAATGAACTAGCAAACATCCCAGGAAACATTGTTGTTGTATTAACGCAACAGGGTATAACAAACGCGAGATCCCGTGAAGAGGATCACCTAAGGCGCTTTATAACTATTTTGCGTGGTGAATGTAAAAACGGTAAAAAAATACTATTTTCTTGACCAATTGGTCAGCAATTATACACGCATATAAGAGAAGCTCAATAATAACCAACAAGCTAATGCTGGTATTAAACGCTAATGAACACTGTCATGCTGTTGCGAAAGGAATTCCATATCCAACAACAACGATCTTAGATGAAATCTGATGATGTTGCTAGCCGTCCGGCAGCAAATTTAGCTAAATCACCGCGAATTAAACACTGTTTGAACAGTGAGTAAACAACGTTTAAGCACCGTTGTGTAAAGTGTATACGACACAGTGTTATGAGACCCTAAAGGTATTTTTGCTGTTTGTTCAAAGTTAGAGCAGTGGCGGGCAAAAGGAAGCGTTACACATTGATATTTGCTAGTATTAACTCCATCAAGAGATGACAGTGACGTAAGTCGCCGCCAAAATAGACGGTAATTAACCGCTATACAAAAGTGGCGCTTGTATCTCAAACTATTCAAAACAAAAGAGAACAATTCGTGGAAAAACAGCTCGATTACGATAGCGTAAGTAATAAATTGTCTCAGCAAGGCGTAATTGTTGACGCTGCAGAAGTGCATGGCATTCTGTGCGGTATGCTTTGTGGTGGCATGTCGCTGACCGACCAAAAGTGGCTAGAAGCGTTAAGTGAAACCATTAATCAAGGGGATGCGTTTAGCGACCCTACTAAGCACCTTTTGAATAACCTTTTCAATCAAACCTGTCAGCAGCTTCTTGAGCCAGAATTTGCACTCAATTTGTTGCTTCCTGACGACCAAGCTCCGATAAATGACCGCGGAGCTGCACTGATTAATTGGGTGCAGGGTTTTATGCTTGGGTTTGGTCTACACCAGCAAGATCTTATGCAATGTTCTGACGACGTAAAAGAAGCACTCGAAGATTTTTCTGATATTTCACGTATGGAAGAGCCGATGGATGCAGATGAAGAGTCTGAAAAGGCGCTGTTTGAAGTTGAAGAATACGTAAAAATTTCAGCAATTTTATGCTTCAGTGAACTTGGTCAATCGCTGCTAGATGATCAACAAGACACGCCATCCGTACACTAATAATTTAAGGCAATCGAAGCGGAGGTAAGTCGCCATTTGCTTTAACGAGAATTTTTTAGGGTTTTCTTTTTTATGATTAGTGCGCAAGAGTTTATCGCTAGGCAAGACCGACTACTTGCTCAGTGCAAGCCAAACAGTGTGTGTATTGTGCCTGCAGCAGGTATGGTAACCCGAAGTCGCGATACTGAATATGTGTTCAGGCAAGATAGCGACTTTTGGTATCTGACAGGTTTCGAAGAGCCTAATGCTTGGTTGATATTGTCTAATAACCCTCGTTACGGTGAAAGTTATCGTGCAATGGTGGTACAAGAGAAAGACAAGAGTGCAGAAATTTGGCACGGTAAACGCCTGGGCGCTGAAGCAGCACTTGCTCGGTTTAGCCTAGATGAAGCGTTTGAGTTGCAAGAACTTGAAGAAGCGTTATTAGCGTCAATTCAAGGTCAAGACAACGTGTACTTCTCGTTGGGTCACAAGAAAGACTATGACCTGGTATTTTCCGAAGCGCTAAATACCTTACGCGATGCGCCTAAAGAATCACTGGCGCCAAGGGCGATTCACGACTTACAGCCTATTTTACATGAAATGCGTTTATTCAAGTCAGCATGTGAAGTGGCCATGATGAAAGCGGCGGGTGAGATAAGCGCCCGTGCGCACAAGCGAGCTATGCAGTTCGCTGCGCCTGGTTGTTACGAATATCAGCTAGAAGCTGAAATTCACCATGAATTTGCCATGGCGGGGGCCCGATCACCTGCTTATAGTACCATTGTTGGAAGCGGCGATAATGCATGTATTTTGCACTACACGCAAAATAACGCGCAGGTAAATGACGGTGACTTGATCTTGATCGATGCAGGCGCAGAATATCAAGGTTATGCTGCGGATATCACGCGAACGTTTCCTGCAAATGGAAAGTTCACCCATGCTCAGCGAGAAATTTATTCCGTTGTATTAAATGCGCAAAAAAGCGTGTTAGATATGCTAGCGCCCGGGGTTACCCTTTCTGAAGCCATGTTGCATAGCGTTGAAATTATTACTCAAGGTTTAGTTGACCTTGGCGTACTTGAAGGTAGTGTGGCAGAAAACCTTGAAAATGAAACGTGGCGACAGTTTTACATGCATGGTTTGGGGCACTATTTAGGGCTAGATGTGCATGATGTAGGCAACTACAAAATTGACGGTGAAGACCGGCCGTTAAAGCCGGGCATGGTGATCACTGTTGAGCCCGGCATTTACATTAGCCAAGACAGCAACGTGCCGGAAAAATACAAAGGCGTTGGAGTACGCATTGAAGACGATGTGGTCATTACCGCAACAGGTGTAGACATTCTTACTGCTGGTGTGCCAAAAGACATTGATGCAATTGAAGCACTTATGGCTGAAGGAAAAGCGTAAGTGCAAAAGCTCATCAACGTTTTCAAAAGAAATGATAAAAGCGACACAAACGGTTCTTGTATTAAAGGCCCGCACAAAAATTAGCCTTTAATACGAAGAAAAACATCCCAGATTTTACGCAATAAAATTAGATTTAAAGACATAGCCTCTGGGCTACAGGAAAACAAAAACAGTGGAATCGGCAGCAGCGGTTGATGTAGTAATTATTGGTGGTGGTATTGTCGGTACGGTATTAGCCAAAGCACTTGCAGAGAAAGTATCTCCGGCAAATGGCCTCGGCTTATCAGTCGCGCTTATTGATGCGGCTGACCCCGAGGAAACCACCAAAAATTTAGATGACTTTAATCCTTTCACCGATACTCGTGTGATTGCCTTAGCAAAACGGACAGTGGACGAACTGTCGCACATGGGGCTAAACCTTGACGATGTAGCCAAGCAGCATAACGGTGAATTGCCTCCTCAAATTAAGCACATTGAGGTAAGCGACAAAGGACATTTAGGTTTCTTGAACCTTGAAAGTGGCGACTATCATATTGACGCCTTCGGTCAGGTCGTAAGCTTAAGCGCGCTAACTCGATTGGCGGCAAGTGCGGGTTCAAACTATCAGCACATTGCACCAGCCAAAGTTACAAACGTAAAGCAGCAGCGCGATTTTGTTGAGGTAATGTTAGATAGTGGGCAATCGCTCACCACGAAATTGCTGGTGCTTGCTGATGGCGGTCGTTCTGGGTTAGCTGAGCGGGTTGGTATTTCTAAAACAGTTAGCGACTATCATCAAACAGCCATTGTTTTTAACGTGCACACCCAGCTCCCCCATGAAAACAAAGCGTATGAACGTTTCACTGAAAACGGGCCACTGGCATTCCTTCCTTTTGATAGCGAAGTCGATGGTATTAAAGCTACTGGAAACGGCTTTTCTGTTGTATGGACAGTAGATACCGACGCCGCAAAGACCTTAATGGCGTTAAGCCAAAGTGCATTCATCCAAGCTTTACAGGAAGCGTTTGGCTATCGACAAGGCAAAGTACTTAGAGTTAGTGATTTAGCAAGTTACCCCTTAGCGCTTACCAAAGCGCAGCAGGTTGCCAGTCATCGTACCGTAGTTGTGGGTAATGCAGCGCAAGCGCTACATCCCATTGCCGGGCAAGGCTTCAATTTAGGCTTACGTGACCTAACGGCTTTAGTGTCTGTACTGCAAGCGTCAGCGGAAAAATACGCAAAGCAGTCAGAAGTGGGGAATTCGGAAAATGCTTTGCCAAATAAAGGGTTAACGTCATCGTCAAATTATGCTCAGGGTGACTCCAACAATGAGCAAAGCGATACAATCGCATCAGCTAATTTCGATGCTGGCGCTTTTAGCATTACTCAGAGTTACGCCAAATCACGTCAAAAAGATAGAGACAATACGATTGCTCTTACTGACACTCTAGTTCGTACTTTTTCAAATCAGTATTTTCCAACGGTCATTGGGCGCAATGTGTCACTATTGGCATTAAGCATGATGCCCCAGGCGAAAAAAGAGTTTGTTAAACACACGACGGGCTATGGCGAAACACCACTTAGAAAAAGAGATAACAATGCAGCATGTTGATATAGCAATAGTGGGCGGCGGAATTGTAGGGCTAACCCTTGTAGCGGCGCTCAGACATAGTGAATTGAGCATAGCAATAGTCGATAAAGCGGCGTGTTATCAGGCTCTGGGCGAGAAGCCTACGGCAAGAGTGAGTGCCATAAACCAGGCTAATATTAAAGCGCTGCAACAGTTTGATGTGTGGCCGCATTTACAGCAAGATCGCGCCAACCCTTACACCGACATGCATGTGTGGGACAAAGACAGTTTTGGCGATATTCACTTTTCATGCGATGAAATGGGCAGTGATGCGCTTGGCGTGATTGTTGAGAATCAGGCTTTAATTAATGCACTGTCTAAATCAGTGGAAGCGCAGTCTAATGTGGAGTTGATCACAGCGGGTATTGATAGAGTGCTCGCTGGCCCAAATCAAACCATGCTGATGCTTGATAATGATGACGTGTTAAGCTGCAGGTTGTTAGTAGGCGCCGATGGCGCAAACTCGTTTGTGAGAAAGCAGGCTGGCTTGCCTATTACTTTTAAAGACTACGAGCATACGGCGATTGTCGCTAATATCAAAACGGTAGAGCCGCATAATAATGTGGCGAGACAAGCGTTCACACCAACAGGACCGCTCGCGCTACTGCCTATGTCTGAGCCAAATGTATGTTCCATTGTATGGTCGCAAACGCCAGAGCAAGCAAACTCATTAATGGCATTGGATGACGCTGCGTTCTGCAATGCGTTAACTGCGGCTAGTAATAGCGTTCTTGGCACTATTTCGCTTGAAACTAAGCGCGCTGCTTTCCCGCTGACCATGCGCTATGCGCGCCAGTGGGCAAAAGACGGTGTGGTGCTGGTGGGAGATGCAGCACACACCATTCACCCGCTTGCAGGGCAAGGCGCTAACTTGGGAATGCAAGATGCGCTCGCACTGGCGGAAACCCTAAGCGACTTAAAGGCGTCGGGTAAAGACATTGGTTTGTACAAGCACTTACGCAGCTACGAGCGAAGCCGTAAAACAGAGGCCACGAAAATGATTGCGGCAATGGACGGCTTCAAGTTTTTGTTCGACGGCGACGACCCCCTCAAAAAGTTGGTCAGAGGAATTGGTCTTTCAGCCACAGACAAACTCAGTACCATTAAAAACGCCTTCGTCAGCCACGCCATGGGCCTATAAACCCCATTCTTGTGGTTTCGGCGTTGAGATAGTCGGCGGTACAGGATACTCTTCGGTATCCTTTTTTACTTGTACCAATGGCTTATGCTTACTTATCTTTGCAAACCTTATCGCGCCTTTTCCTTTGTCTGCGCTGCTTCTGTACTAACTTCTACTTTAATGACTGGTTCGGTGAATGCCGAAGTACCTGCTTCTAATTTAGCCTCGGTTGAATCGTCGGCGACAACAAAAAGCAAAAAGATGACGCTGAGTAATGCCTCTATCGATTTGGACGTTTATCGTCAGCACGTTAAAACGCTGGCAAGCGATGAGTTTGAAGGGCGAGGGCCATTGTCGAAAGGGGAAGAAAAAACAGTCGATTACTTGGTAACCCAAAACAAGAAGCTAGGACTTAAGCCAGCCTTTGGCGATAGCTACACCCAAGCTGTGCCTTTAGCCAAAATAACGCCGAAGAACATTTCATCGTTAACTATAGGCGGGCTTCATTTCAGCGCAGGTAGCGAGTTTACCGCCCGAACTCAGCGCATTGTTAATGACTACTCACTTACAAATAGTGACGTAGTTTTTGTGGGTTATGGCATTAGTGCTCCAGAGTACAATTGGAACGATTACGCCGGCCTTGATGTAAAAGGAAAAACCGTTGTAATGCTGGTAAACGACCCGGGTTTTGCATCTAAAGATCCAGATCTTTTTCAAGGCAACGCAATGACCTATTATGGTCGTTGGACATATAAGTACGAAGAAGCTGCCAGGCAGGGGGCAGAAGCGGTTTTCATTATTCATGAAACCATGCCTGCGGGTTACGGGTGGGGCGTAGTCGAAAACTCAAATTCCAATACTAAATTCAGTTTAGTCGACGACAACAACAATGCTTCACAAGTCGGTGTAATGGGTTGGCTTCATTTAAATGCCGCCAGACAGCTATTTGACAAAGTGGGTTTGGACTATGGCGAGCTTAAAAACAAAGCTTCAAAGCCAGGATTTATGCCCATCGCGCTAAACACAAAAGCATCATTGGGCTTCACTAATACTATTGAGCGTGCCGAGTCGCAAAATGTTGCGGGTATTTTAGAAGGAACAGATAAGCCAGAAGAATGGGTAATGCTTCACGCTCACTGGGATCACCTAGGCAAAGTTGAGAAGAACAGCCAAACCACTATTTACAATGGTGCGGTAGACAACGCGTCAGGCGTAGCAGGTGTGCTTACATTGGCAGATGCGCTTTCAAAACGCGAAGAGGGCTTTGCGCGTACACTAATGTTTAGTGCGTTTACCGCTGAGGAAACAGGGCTACTCGGTGCCGATTATTTTGCAAATAACCCGCCGGTACCAACATCGAACATGGTGGCTTTTTTAAATATCGACGGCATGAATGTAAACGATAATGTTGATTACATTTTGCAGTACGGTGAAGGTTATCTATCTATTGAAGATGATTTAGCAACAGCTGCCGCGCTACAAGGGCGAAACGTCAAGATGGATCCGCGACCTCAAAATGGATTGTTTTTCCGCTCAGATCACTTCGCGCTTGCTAAGCAGGGCGTGCCTTCAATTTTGTTCATGAGCTTAGGCGATACCGACCCTAGCTTCATCGCCAAACGCTACCATAAAGCAGATGATGACTATCTTCCAAGCTGGACATTGGGTGGTGTGCAACAAGATCTCTCACTTATCGGCTCTATGCTGAATTACTATGCCCAAGGCGATGTGTGGCCATACTGGAAACGTGACTCTGATTTTAAAGACAAACGCACACAGGCAATGGAAGCGAAAGAGGCAAAGTAATTCACGCTTAACTGTAGGTAGCGATATAACAAGGTGAAGCGACGCTAATGAGTTGGATTTTATTTACGTTGGGCGCGGTTGTTATGCAAACCGTGCGCAATGCACTGCAAAGCAAGCTGAGCGGTGCAGTTAACACCTCTGGGGTGACGCTCTCTCGCTTTATCTTGGCTCCGCCAATAGCCCTCGTCTATTTACTCATTCTCTACAGCAGTAGCGCCAGTCAAGTGCCTGAGTTCTCAGGCTCTTTTATTGCAGTGATACTGTGTGCTTCGCTACTTCAAATAGCGGCCACTTCTTTAATGGTGATTTTGTTCAAGCAGAAGAATTTTGCCATTGGCGCAGGCCTTGCGAAAAGTGAGGCCTTGGTGGCCGGCGTTGTAGGCATGCTCTTTTTCGGAAGTTATTTAACGCCCCTTGGGTGGGCGGGCATAGTAATAGGCGCAATAGCAGTATTTGTATTAAGCAGCGGCAATCGGCTCCATGGCATTAGTGTGAAAACCATGGTTATAGGACTTGCTTGCGGTACCTGTTTTGCGCTTACATCACTGTTGGTGCGCGAGGCTAGCCATATGCTCAACATTCAGCATACAGTAGCCGCAGCTTGGGTTTTACTATGGGTGCTATGTGTACAAACAATAAGTTTAAGTGGCTATATTGCGCTAACTAAGCCCTTTGTGTTTAAGCAACTAGTAAACGCTAAAAAGCAGGTGCTAGCGATAAGCACGGTTAGTTGCTTGGGCTCTATATGCTGGTTCACTGCCATGGCGCTACAGCATGTGGCGCTAGTGAAAACGCTGGGGCAACTAGAGGTTTTGCTTACTTTAGTGCTTTCACATTACTGGCTAAAAAACGCAGTTACAAAACGCGAAATTATTGGGCTACTCCTAATCGGCGCTGCCGCAATCATGGTGATGTGGGCCTGATGTTTTGTAGTTTATCTTTTTTTGTTTTTTGCTCAGCTTTCAAAAGCTAGGAAACAAATATTATTAATGGGTAAAAAGAAATTTTGAAATATATATTTGGCTTTTTGATTTTCTCAGCGCTAAGCGCTTGCAGCACTGTTTCAGTAAAAGACAATGAAACGGAATACAACACTGCTATTGAAAGAAGCAAAAGCAGCGCAGAGCCTGCATTTCAACTTGTTACATTAGGCGATACTGGCGGTATCAAAGACGGCAACTTGAGCGCATTTTTACTGCGAAGTTTAGAAGAGGAACGCTATGTTGCCCTAGACGCAGGAAGCATAGTTAATGGTATTGATGTTGCGTTGAAAGAAGGGGCTTTTGACACTTTAAAAAGCAAGCCCGACGATAACCTGCGAGCTAATGGCAATGTACTGCATAATCACGTTGCTGCATACTTGATTAGCCATGGTCATCTGGATCATGTAGCAGGGTTACTCGTTGCTTCACCAGATGATAACAATAAACCCATCTATGCCTTAAAGTCTGTAAACGACACCATGGGGGCGACTTACTTCAATTGGCAGGCATGGGCAAACTTTACGAATCGAGGTTTAGAGCCAAAGCTCAACAAATACGATGTTATCGACCTGGTACCGCAACATACCACTAGCATTGTAGGCACTAATTTAACGGTAACGCCTTTTAGTTTAAGCCACCCCTTAGAATCGACCGCTTTCGTTATTGAAAGTGACAACGATATGTTTGTTTATTTCGGTGATACTGGTCCGGACGATGTCGAAAAAGAAGGAAAGTTGGGCGTAATCTGGCGCTACCTCGCACAGCAAATGCGAAGCAAAACGCTAAGAGGTATGGTTATTGAAGTGTCTTTTGATAACAGTCGCCCTGACAATTTGTTGTTCGGACACCTTACGCCTAAATGGTTAATGCAAGAACTCACTCGCTTTCACGAACTAGTTGAAGATAAAAGCCAGGTTCCAGGCATCAATATCGTGATAAGCCATATTAAATACAGCTTAAAAGCGGGAGAGAGCCCACGCTCTGTCATATCAAAAGAGTTAAAACAGGCTAACAAGTTAGGCTTTAACTTTATAATTGCCACACAAGGTCAGTCGCTTATTTTCTAATTACCTTTAGTAAAATTGAAGAAAGTAAAAAGCTGAGTAATCAAGTCGATAGTTATACTTTTGTCGCGTTTTACGACTTTGTAATTAAAATTTGTATAGGTAATCTCTCAAAAATTTTGCTAGCTGTTACACTTATTTCAGACTTGTTATCAAAGGAAATAAGTGATGTCAGAGCGAAAATTTAGATTAGTTACACGAAGTGATTTTGACGGCTTGGTATGTGCGGTCTTGCTTAAAGATTTAGACATGATAGACGACATTTTGTTTGTCCACCCTAAAGACATGCAAGACGGTAAAATTGATATTACCGAGAATGACATCACTACCAACCTGCCTTATGTCGCAGGGTGTCACATTGCCTTCGACCATCATCTTAGTGAGACTGTGCGTAATTCAAGCGACATTGATAACCACATTATCGACCCCAAAGCGCCCTCTGCTGCGCGCGTCGTATACGACTATTACGGTGGTGCCGATAAGTTTCCCAATATCTCAGTAGATATGATGGAAGCAGTAGATAAAGGCGACTCTGCGCAGTTTAGCGAAGAAGAGATCTTAGAACCTACAGATTGGGTGCTTATGAATTTCATCATGGATGCACGAACTGGGCTTGGCCGTTTCAGAGATTTTAAAATCTCTAACTACCAGCTTATGATGAAGCTAATAGATGCGTGCAAAGATCACAGCATAGAAGAAATACTTCAAATGGAAGACGTGGCCGAACGCGTAGATCTATATCATGAGCACAACGAAATGGCTAAGGCACAAATAGCGAAGTGCTCTACCGTACACGACAACCTTGTGGTACTCGATTTAACTGAAGAAGAGACTATTTACGCTACTAACCGTTTCGTTATTTACGCAATGTACCCAGACTGTAATATTTCTATTCACAAAATGTGGGGGCTTAAAAAGCAGAACGTGGTATTTGCTATTGGTAAATCCATTACTAATCGTAGCTCTAACACCAATGTGGGAGAGTTGTGCTTGAAGTATGGCGGCGGTGGTCACATGAACGCAGGTACCTGCCAGGTTGAAACCAGCAAAGCCGAAACTGTACTCGGCGAGCTTATCGAAACCATCACAAACGATGGCTGAAGCTAACTAAAAGCGAATGGTGGGGCAGAAAAAGTACTCTGACCCCTTTTTTACTGGGTTAGGCGCACTTTGAAGAATTCGGCGAGGGTTTTGCTGATAACTGGATGCTGGGTGTCTTGGTTAAATAGGCAAATGTTTACTTTACCTAGCTTGGGCAGGTGCGGGTGATTTAGCACGGCTAAATTGGCAGGTAGGCTCGATTTTGCTAGTGCTGTTACACCAAGCCCTTGCTGAATGGCAGCAACCAAACCGCCCAAATCAGCGTTGGTGTAGCTAATTTTCCAAGCGAAGGTTTGCTGTTTTAGTTGTTCAATTACTCGGCTTCTGTACATGCAGCCATCTGGCGCTAGCACTAGCGGAATGTTGTTCCCCACTAATGGGTGAGCGGTATCACCTACCCATACCACATCGTCTTCTATTACCACTTCACCCTCGGTTTGCTCGCCTGGGTTTACGAGTGCCAGAATTAAATCGAAGTGATCTCGTTGAGACGGGTGAAGCAGATCGCGACTTAGCGCCGACGTTACTTCTAACGATACATCTGGGTAACGCTTCGAAAACTCACCAATTAAGCCCGGCAGTAGGGTAGAGGCAAATTCGTTGGGAATGCCCAGGCGTAATCTGCCGCTAAGTGGTGCAGGAGTGAGGCTTCTAAAAATGTTGTCGTTAAGTTCTAACAGCTCTTTCGCTTTTGGGTACAACCAGTTTCCATCGGCGCTAGGTACATGGCGTTGGCCTACTTTGGTGAACAGCTTTCGGTCTAACTGCGATTCAAGCTTTTTGATTTGCAAACTAATAGCAGGCTGAGAACGACCTAAAAAGTCGCCCGCCTTTGCATAGCCACCAAGCTCAATAACGCTAACAAAGGTGCGTAAAGTATCTAAAGAAAGCTGCTTCATATTTATCAGGTTTATTAATGTCAGTGCCGTTTGTTATTGTATTTGCAAATGTATGGCACTGAAAGCCCATATTATCAACTTAGATACGATTTACGTTGCTAGTTGTATAAAACCAACTATGAATACGCCCTTTTAAGTACCGCAAGATAACGTAGGGTAAGCGTAGTCACGTTTATAAATTCACGAACTCAAGCTATTAAACGTAGCAAACTAGGTTAAGCTAACCACAATTGTGATAGGCTTTAGCAAGTAAATATCGATAATATAATTAACCAATAGCAGCAAACAGTTACGCTTCAGCGGCGTTTTTAAAAAATTTAAATCAGCGTGTCGATTTAAGAAGCGTTGCGCATTTAAAGTGAGTTACCCGCGCATAACGATGTGCTGGCTAAGTATGTAATGAGTGATGTTAACTACGAGAAAACGTAATGAATTCTGACTTGTATTTTATCGGCATAGATGGCGGCGGTACTAAGTGCAAAGTCATACTACAAGATAAGAACGGCACGCAGCTTGGTGAGGGCATTAGCGGCCCAGCTAATATAATGCGAGACGCAGAACTTGCTAAAACCTCTATATCGGATGGGGTAGCTAAGGCTATAGAATCTGCTAATACCTTATTGGCTTCACAGAATAGCGAAACCCCAGTAACACCTATCACAGTATCACAGTGTGTAGTATCAGGCGGGCTGGCTGGCGCTAATATCAGCACCGCAAAAGCTCACTTTGAAACCTGGGCGCATCCCTTTCATTCGCTTCATATACTAAGTGATTTACATGCAGCCTGCGTAGGTGCTCATAATGGAAAGCCGGGAGCGGTAATTATTGTTGGTACGGGGTCTGCAGGGGCAGTATATGCTAATAGCAAATTTACAGACTTAGGTGGGCACGGCTTTCCAATAGGCGATTTTGCAAGTGGCGCTTGGCTAGGCTTGCAAGCTATTCAGCACACCTTACTGTGTTTAGACAACATTCGAAGCCCTGATGACCTTGCCAAAAAGGTATGTGCAGAGCTTGGTACCTCGAATGCCAATGAGATTGTGGCAAAATGTGCTGGGTTTAGTACTCATCATTACGCGAATTTAGTGCCGTGTATGTTGCCACTTTTAAGTGAGGGTGATCCCCAAGTTGTTCGCATTTTTAACGAAGGTGGCGAATATTTAGAGAGTATGGCGCAGCGACTTCTAGGTGATAACACGTATAATCTTGCTTTAATTGGTGGGTTAAGCAATGTGTATGTACCTTACTTTTCTGAGAAAATCCGTACGCGCCTACAAGCATGTGAATTATCGCCAGAGCAGGGCGCTATCAAGTACGCTAAAGCAATATACGATGGCCATTAACGGCAAGTAAGCCATAAGATCACGCGGCAAATTTCGATGCAAGTAATGAGACAAGCGACGAAAAAATCAACGTTATAAGCAGCAAACAAAACACTGCTACAACCGCACGTAATTAGGAAAATGAAAGCGCAATGATGAAGATAGTTTTAGCCGAAAACGTTTTGATAAAAGGTAACTGGGAAAAAGACCAAGTACTCACGATCAAAGAGGGCGTAATTACTCACATCGAAGCACTTTCTGATCCACAAAAGCAGCGTGAAGAAATTTCTGAGCGCGTGTCTAACAGGCTTATTCCTGGCTATATAGATACACAAGTGAACGGCGGCGGGGGCGTAATGTTTAATCACGCACCAACGTTTAAAAGTATAGAAATAATGGCCAAAGCCCATCGAAAGTTTGGCACCACCACATTATTCCCCACGCTTATTACCGATAACATAGCAACTATCGAAAGCGCCGCCAATGCGGTGAGTGAAGCAATAGAAAGCGGCCACCCAAGTGTTGAAGGAATTCATTTTGAAGGGCCACACTTAAGCGTTGAGAAAAAAGGTGTACACCTCTCAAAATACATTCGCCCGCTTACCGACAGGGAACTTGCCACTTATACCCGAAAAGATCTTGGTAAGGTAATGATTACCGTAGCGCCTGAGAATACCTCGTGTGATGTTATTCGAGACTTAGTAAACCAAGGCGTTATTGTAGCGCTAGGGCACTCTAATGCACCTTTTGATATTGTGCAGCGTGCGATTGAAGCGGGAGCTTCTGGATTTACACATTTATACAACGCCATGTCGCCGTTTACCTCTCGTGAACCTGGCATGGTTGGCGCTGCGCTTTTAAGCAATAACGCCTGCGGCATCATTGTTGATCATCAGCATTTGCACCCTAAAGCGGTTGAGCTTGCCTTCAAAGCCAAAGGGCCATCGCAATTAATGCTGGTTACCGATGCCATGGCCCATGTAGGTGCCGACGAAGACGTTATAGACTTTTTCGATACCCATATTACTCGTGTTGGATACAAACTTACTACACCTGATGGCACCCTTGCCGGAAGTTGCTTAGACATGCATGGCGCGGTTATTAACTGCGTTAACGACATCGGAATTTCGCTAGAAGATGCGAGCTATATGGCAAGCGCGACACCCTCTACGTTTATGGGCATTAACGAAAAACTAGGCTGCATTGCAGTAGGGCAGCGGGCGAACTTTGTAGAGCTAAGCGAAGACAACGCACTTGCAAACGTTTGGCAAAATGGTGAGGTGTGCATTTAGTACACTTGCTATCGAACAACATCCAGCAGGCTACTAATCAGTATTTAAATATCCCTTACAACGCCCTCAGCAACTGTGCAGAAAGTATTCGGCAACGTTTCAAAAAAGCTGGGTACTAAATTGCAATTCTCCCTTCTAAATAC
The DNA here is from genome assembly GCF_057552975.1 of Alteromonas sp. 5NW40-0090. NCBI lineage: Bacteria > Pseudomonadati > Pseudomonadota > Gammaproteobacteria > Alteromonadales > Alteromonadaceae > Alteromonas > Alteromonas sp. 5NW40-0090. The sequence goes on along the minus strand of NZ_BAAJLT010000012.1, from coordinate 4,880 downwards.
CATCTGATATTAAGTTTTTTCAGGTTCGATAGTCGTGGCTGCAATCTTTAAGCTATCTTAAAGCGCGGTAAACGCTTACATATTTGCTTTTCTCATGTTTTCCAAAGAATACATTTGCTTTTTAAATGTATTGATAAAAATTTTCAATTTGTTGCATAAACGTTAGCTCACTATACTCAATTTCGTTTTCTACCTTTCAAATTAAAAAAGAGTAAGTGGAATGTCTAGAACCACCGCCCTACACGCAAAGCACCTAGAAGCCGGTGCGAAAATGGTCGATTTCTTCGGCTGGGATATGCCAATTAACTATGGTTCACAAATTGAAGAGCATCACGCTGTGCGTCAAGACGCCGGTATGTTTGATGTGTCTCACATGACCATTGTCGACGTAAAAGGCGCGCAAGCCAAAGCGTATCTCCAGTACCTTTTAGCCAACGACGTGGCAAAACTAAAAGACAAAGGCAAAGCGCTATACAGCGGCATGCTTAACGAAGAAGGCGGTGTTGTAGACGACCTTATCGTTTATCACTTCGACGAGACTAACTATCGCCTAGTAGTTAACTCAGCAACGCGCGAAAAAGACATGAACTGGTTAATGAGCAAAGCAGAAGGCTTTGACGTAACCATCACCGAGCGCCCTGAATTTGCCATGATTGCCGTACAAGGCCCTAACGCAAAAGAAAAAGCCGCTAACCTGTTCAGCGCAGCGCAAAAAGAAGCGGTAGCGGGCATGAAGCCATTCTTTGGTGTACAAGCAGAAGATTTATTCATCGCTACCACAGGTTACACCGGTGAAGCAGGCTATGAAATTATGGTGCCAGCTGAACAAGCGGAAAGCTTCTGGCAAGCACTACTAGACGCGGGCGTTAAGCCATGCGGCCTGGGTGCTCGCGACACACTTCGCCTAGAAGCAGGCATGAACCTGTACGGCCAAGATATGGACGAAACCGTATCGCCACTAGCCGCCAACATGGGCTGGACAATTACATGGGAACCAGCTGATCGTGATTTCGTAGGGCGTAAAGCACTAGAAGCGCAGCGCGAAGCGGGTACCGACAAGCTAGTAGGCTTGGTAATGACTGAAAAAGGCGTGCTGCGTCACGGTCTTAAAGTGAAAACAGAAAGCGGCGAAGGCGTTATCACTTCAGGTACGTTCTCTCCAACTCTAGGTCACTCAATTGCGATGGCACGAGTACCAAGTGATGTTGGTGAAACCGTAGAAGTGGAAATGCGCAAAAAGTGGGTTACAGTAAAAGTGGTTAAGCCCTCCTTTGTTCGCAATGGAAAAAGTGTTTTATAAGGCCAACAGCTATTAGGCCCCAAAAGTTAACAGAGAATAACAGGAACGATTATGAGCAACATCCCAACTGATTTACGCTATGCCGCTACGCACGAATGGGTTCGCCCTGAAGGTGACGGTGTTTTCACTGTAGGTATTTCTGAGCACGCACAAGGCTTACTTGGCGACATGGTTTTCGTTGATTTGCCAGATGTTGGCGACGCAGTAAGCACTGGCGACGACGTATGTGTTGCTGAATCGGTAAAAGCAGCGTCTGACGTTTACGCGCCAATTTCAGGTGAAATTGTAGCAATTAACGAAGACCTAGAAGATTCTCCAGAACTAGTTAACTCTGACCCGTACGGCGACGGTTGGCTATTCAAAATTAAAGCTGACGACGCGGCTGAAGTAGAAGGTCTACTAGACGCTGAAGGCTACGAAAACAGCATCGACGAAGAGTAATTCGTTACGCAGTTTTAAAAGAACCATAATTTGAAAAGGGGCATGAAGATAATTCAGCCCCTTTTTAACTTAAAGATTTAACGCGCCCTTGCGGCAACCATTACGAGTGCTTAACAACGTTATGTCGAATACTTCCCCTACATTGGCTCAACTAGAGCAAAAAGATACATTTATCCGCCGTCACATTGGCCCGGGTAAAGGCGAAATTGAAGAAATGCTGTCTGCTATTGGTGCAAGCTCACTAGACGATTTAATTGAGCAAACTGTACCGGCAGGTATTGCGCTACCAGAGCCACTAAAATGTGGTGAAGGGGCGACAGAAGTTGAAGCATTAAGTGAACTTAAAGCCGTTGCACAAAAGAACAAAATTAACCGTTCTTTCATTGGTATGGGTTACTACGATACACACGTACCAAACGTTATTCTTCGCAACGTGCTAGAAAATCCAGGTTGGTACACAGCGTACACGCCTTACCAGCCAGAAATTGCCCAGGGTCGTTTGGAAGCCATTCTTAACTTTCAACAAGTGACCATTGACCTAACTGGCCTAGAGCTAGCATCTGCGTCACTACTTGATGAAGGTACAGCGGCGGCTGAAGCCATGGGTCTTGCTAAGCGTGTATCTAAGAACAAAAAAGCGAATGCGTTCTTTATTGCTAACGACGTTCACCCGCAAACGGTTGACGTGGTTGAAACCCGCGCTGAAATGTTTGGTTTTGAAATCATCAAAGGTGCGGCAGAAGAAGCAGCGGAGCACGATATTTTTGGTGCGCTACTTCAATACCCAACCTCTACCGGTGAAGTTAAAGATATCAGCGACATCATTGCTGCGGTACAGGCGAAAAAAGGGATTGTGGCAGTAGCCGCTGACCTAATGAGCTTAGTAATGCTTAAGTCGCCTGGCGAACTAGGTGCAGACGTTGCACTTGGTAGTGCACAGCGCTTTGGTGTGCCTATGGGCTATGGTGGCCCGCACGCGGCATTCTTTGCTACACGCGACAGCTACAAGCGTTCACTACCTGGCCGTATTATTGGTGTAAGTAAAGACACCCGAGGTCGCCCAGCACTTCGCATGGCGCTACAAACCCGTGAACAGCACATTCGTCGCGAAAAAGCGAACTCGAACATTTGTACAGCGCAGGTGCTGTTAGCCAATATGGCGAGCTTCTACGCGGTATACCACGGTCCACAAGGCCTTAAAACCATTGCTGAGCGCATTCACCGTTTTGCTGACATTCTTGCTACTGGTTTAACACAAAAAGGTGCAGAAAAAGGCGTAGCCCTTAAGCACAGCACGTACTTCGACACGCTAACCGTAATGGTAGACAACAAAGAAGACGTACTAGCAAAAGCATATGCAAAAGGCATGAACCTACGTGCTGACTTAGAAGGCGCAGTAGGTGTTGCACTAGATGAAACCACAACTCGTGAAGACATTGTTGCGCTATTCGATGTTATTCTAGGTGACGATCACGGATTAACGGTTGAAGGCCTAGACGCTGAAGTTACCACGCAAGACGTGAAATCTATTCCTGAAGGTCTAGTACGTACCAGCGACTTCCTAACGCACGAAGTGTTTAACAAGTATCATTCTGAAACAGAGATGCTTCGCTACATCAAGAGCCTTGAAAATAAAGACTTAGCGCTTAACCACTCAATGATTTCATTGGGCTCGTGCACCATGAAGCTAAACGCAACGGCTGAAATGATCCCTGTAACATGGGCTGAATTCGGTCAGCTTCACCCGTTTGCACCACTAGACCAAGCAGCGGGCTATCAAGAAATGATTGCCGAGCTTAGCGAGTGGCTAATTAACGTAACGGGCTACGATGCGCTTTCAATGCAGCCTAACTCAGGTGCACAAGGTGAATACGCAGGCCTATTGGCTATTCAGCGTTACCACGAAAGCCGTGGCGAAGGTCACAGAAACGTGTGCTTAATTCCAAGCTCTGCCCACGGTACTAACCCTGCGTCTGCGCAAATGGTTAGCCTTAAAGTGGTAGTAGTAGCGTGCGATAGCAAAGGTAACGTAGATCTTAACGACCTTCGCAAAAAAGCGGAAGAAGTGGGCGACAACCTATCGTGCGCCATGATCACATACCCGTCTACCCACGGTGTATATGAAGAAACCGTACGCGAGATTTGTGACATTGTTCACGAGCACGGCGGTCAGGTTTACATGGACGGCGCGAACATGAACGCGCAGGTGGGCATTACGTCACCTGGCTTCATTGGTTCAGACGTATCGCACCTTAACCTACACAAAACCTTCTGTATTCCACACGGTGGTGGCGGCCCAGGTATGGGACCGATTGGTGTTAAATCGCACCTTGCACCATTCCTACCAAACCACACAGTGGTAGACGTAGCAACAGCAGGTAAAGACTGTGGTGCGGTTTCGGCAGCGCCATGGGGTAGTGCATCTATTCTGCCTATCAGCTACATGTACATCAAAATGATGGGTAGCGCTGGCCTTCGCCGTGCAACCGAAGTCGCTATTCTTAACGCTAACTATGTGGCTAAGAAGCTAGAAGGGCACTTCCCAGTGCTTTACAAAGGCAACAATGGCCGCGTAGCGCACGAGTGTATTATTGACCTTCGCCCGCTTAAAGAAGCAAGCGGTGTAACCGAGCTAGATATCGCGAAGCGCTTAAACGACTATGGTTTCCACGCGCCAACCATGAGCTTCCCAGTAGCGGGTACGCTTATGATTGAGCCAACCGAGTCGGAAGCGAAGTACGAACTAGACCGTTTCATTAATGCGATGGTTAGCATTCGCCAAGAAATTGCGAAAGTAGAAAGCGGCGAGTGGGATGCGACTGACAACCCGCTACACAATGCACCGCACACACTAGCTGACATCTGTGACAGCGACTGGAACCGTAGCTACGACCGTATGCTAGCGGCGTACCCAGCGCCAGAAGTGCACAGAAACAAGTTCTGGCCAACGGTTAACCGTATTGATGACGTGTATGGCGACCGCAACCTGATCTGTTCTTGCCCTAGCATTGAGAGTTATGTTGAGGAGTAGGGTGTTGGTTTAGCAGCGCTGCTGCTAGAGCAGAATTGATTTGAAAGGTGAACCTGTGGTTCGCCTTTTTTGTTTTCTAGTTTTAGTGTTTAGAAGTCCGCTTTAGAC